>JAHDDD010000191.1 GCA_020629535.1 Saprospiraceae bacterium | reverse complement strand
TTAGATAAGCAAATATGGCAAGGAACAGATTGAAAACAATCCAAAAAAGACTTACGGTAAATGAAGGTCTTTTTAAGTTCGCATGTATGTTTAGCAAATTTTTAATGTAGCTTTTTGTTTTGTTTGTGACGATCTTTGTCTCTAGAAGTTTTTTTCTCGAGATTTCTTTTCAATGCTGATTCAATATCTATATCCATTTGGTTGGCGAGGCAAATGAGCACAAAAAAGATATCGGCCATTTCATCTTCGATCATGGTTTTCACTTCATGTTCTGTAGGTTCATTTTTAAATGATTGCTCTCCATATTTTCTTGCCATCAATCTGGAAAACTCACCTACCTCCTCCATGAGTACTGTGGTATTTGTCAATTCATTAAAATAACGTACTCCGTATGCGTTTATCCAATTATCAACTATTTCCTGCGCTTCTTTTAGTTTCATTCTTTTTTCTTTGAATCAATTATGATTGTAACCGGACCATCATTGACTAGATTTATTTTCATATCTGCTCCGAATGAACCAGTAGCAATATCCAAATCTGAAATCTCTTTACAATAGGCTATAAATTCATCATATAATGGAATCGCAATATCTGGTTTGCCTGCATGTATAAATGATGGTCTGTTTCCTTTCTTCGTACTAGCGAACAAAGTAAACTGGCTCACCACCATTATTCCTCCCATAACATCTGTAACTGAATAATTCATTTTACCCTCTGCGTCACCAAAAATTCTCAGATTAAGAATTTTATTGACGAGCCATTCGATGTCTTTGCTTGTATCATCATCACAGATTCCAAGGAGTACCACCAATCCTTTGTCAATTGATGAATAAATTTGTCCTTCAATCTTGACACTTGCGGTTTGAACCCTCTGTATAACTACTCTCATAATCTATTTATTGATTGTGGAAAACTTATAGTTTTCCCAAATAATTATGGTGTGTTCTGTAATATCCATGTTCAATTGTTTAGATCATGAATTTCTGAATAAATTATCAGATTTCTATATCACGATATCAACACAAAAATTCTCCACAAAATAATCAAGATTGTATTCCACAATTATGGAAAACTGTTGTTAGGTATTTATGGCATTTATATAGAATGGTGAAAAGATTGTGAAAACGCATGGAGATTAAGTGGATAAATAATATTAACGGTGTTTTCCCCTTTTCCACAAGTACTAATAGTAATAATAGTTTTTTAATAAATAACTATAATAATAATTAGCGGAAAGGAAATAGGTGGAAAAGACAAAAATAACTTTCTCTACATTTGCTCAGGATTTAGAAAATATGGCAAGAAAAAT
Organism: Saprospiraceae bacterium; assembly: GCA_020629535.1. Taxonomy (GTDB): domain Bacteria; phylum Bacteroidota; class Bacteroidia; order Chitinophagales; family Saprospiraceae; genus JAHDBF01. The sequence continues at coordinate 6,723 of JAHDDD010000191.1, read as the reverse complement.
TTTTTACAAAATCAGTTGGATCACTACCCTTTTCATTTTGTTGGTGATACTTGCCGGCTCGATTGTCAGGAGTACCGGTTCGGGAATGGGTTGTCCAGACTGGCCGAAGTGTTTTGATCAATGGGTGCCGCCAACTCATGTGGATCAACTACCAACAAATTACCGTGACATTTTTCTTGAAAAGAGATTATCAAAGTTGAAAAAGTACACAGGCTTTTTGAAAAACTTGGGTATGTCGGAAGTGGCAGTTCAGCTAGAGAATGATCCAAGAATGGTAGAGGAAGAACCATTCGTCGCGAGGAAAACCTGGATTGAATATATCAATCGATTGTTGGGATTTCTGGCAGGCAATTTTATGATCATCATGGTAATTCTTTCACTCTTTTTGTGGAAAGAAAGCAAGCTACCGTTCTTTCTCAGTTTTTTGATATTGGTCTTGACAAGTATACAAGGTTGGTTTGGATCTATTGTAGTTACGAGTAACCTAACTCCATGGACCATTACCATCCATATGTTCCTTGCTCTTCTCATTTTATTTCTGCTTATTTATCTAAGTTCAAAATCGAGCGATGCTAAAGTAGAAATAAGCTCTAGGGTAAAATTGACTCTTATGCTTGCGCTCATTTTATCTCTCATCCAGATTTATATGGGAACCCAAGTTCGACAAGAAATAGATGTATTAAAAGAATCTACTTTTGCTCAATCTGATTGGGTATCTCAATTGACACACATTTTTGAGTTTCATAGAAGTTTTGCCATATTGGTTTTGGTTGTGAATGGCTATTTGTTTTTAAAGATGAAAAACTATTTTTCAATAATCTTGTGGAGTATTGTAGCTGTATTGTTTTTTGAAATCATATCTGGTATTGTCATGGCATACTTTGCTGTTCCAAGGTCAATGCAGCCAGTACATTTGATTTCTGCTTGTCTCTTATTTAGCTTACAATCTTATTTAATCTTTAAGACTCGTGGCAATGCTCAAATTAGCACGTAGAATTTATTACTTTCATATTTAGAACATCTACAATATGATTACTGAAGGTTCTTTTAAGTATGTTGAAAGTAAGGGAGGAGATCGTGTTTTACTTTTACTTCATGGACTGTTGGGTCAATTGAGTAATTTCAAGGGGATTACAGAAAGATTCAATGACAAATTAAATGTGGTTTTTCCAGAGATGCCCATTATGGAAATGCCGGTCAAGGAAGCAGGCATTACAGGACTGTTGGCATACATCAAAAGTTTTGTTGACTTTAAAGGATATAAAAAAGTAAACTTGTTAGGGAATTCCCTTGGTGGACACATCGCTCAATTGTTTGCATTAAATTATCCGGACTTGGTTGAGACGATGACATTGACTGGAAGTTCGGGTCTCTTCGAAAATTCGATGGGTTCAACTTTTCCTAAAAGAGGTTCCTACGAATACATTCAAAAAAAGGCACAGGAAACGTTCTACGATCCAGCGCATGCAACCAAACCGTTAGTTGATGAATTGTTTGATATTGTCAATGATCGAATGAAAGCAATTAGAATTGTTGTCACTGCAAAATCTGCCATCAGACATAACCTAGGAGAAAAGTTGCATTTGATCAAGATCCCAACATTATTAATATGGGGAAAACAAGATAGTGTAACCCCTCCATTCGTTGCCGAAAAATTTCATGAGCTTCTCCCTAATTCAGAATTGCATTTTATTGATAAATGTGGTCATGCTCCGATGATGGAAAAGCCAGAAGAGTTCAATGACATTTTACAAAACTTTTTGGAAAATCATTGATTGTCTCTGTTTAATAAAATGTGGACTTTTCCTTTTTTGAATCCTTGTTAAGAGTGTTGCTTTATTTTTAATTCACAACACTCAACTCACAATTATGATTAAGGTTTTATTTCTTTCTTCTTAGCTTTTTGCATTTCGTTAGGAGGTGACATATTATTTTGCTTAAAGATGCTAAACTTGCTATTCGGTTCTTCTGGTGGATAAGTGTTGTTGCTTGTATCAGTATCTGCTGTTTCCAAAAATGGATCAAGATTAATTTTAGCAATTTCTTTTTCGGTTCTAAATACTTTAGAAATTGATTCAGAATTTACTTTCCAAATTTCAGCTGGTATTCTGATGACTTCTGTGGTACCATCAACATAGACAAATTCCATTATGACTGGCATGACCAATCCACCAATGTTTTTGAATTTCAATTGATAGAAATTGTCATCACTTTTTAATAGATCTTTTTCTTCTTTTGAAAGATTGTCATAATAATCTTGATAGTCTTTTGGATCCATCAAGTTTGCTTTGATGGGATCGTAGGTTGTGTAAAAATCTCTTAAGCTTCGATCTTGCTCATCGTAGGTTTCTTCAATTTGTTCTTTATTGCGCATGTATGAAATGCCTTTGGTTCGATCATCAACATTCGAATCAAATTTTGAAGGATCTTGAGATTCGAGTTTGAAATGTTTGACATCTTCTATCGCTAGGTCGACATGATCGTTGGTGTAAAACCATCCTCTCCAAAACCAATCTAGATCAACACCGGATGCATCTTCCATTGTTCTAAAAAAATCTGCTGGTGTTGGATGCTTGAACATCCATCTTCTTGAGTATTCTTTGAACGCATAGTCAAATAATTCACGACCCATGATTGACTCTCTTAGAATATTTAATGCAGTGGCCGGTTTTCCATATGCGTTGTTACCGAACTGATGTATGGATTCTGAGTTTGTCATAATAGGAGAGATCTTTGTCTTATCTCCACCCATGTAATCGGTAATCATATGTGCTGGTCCACGGCGATGAGGAAAATTTCTTTCCCATTGGCATTGTGTAAGATATTGAACAAATGTGGTCAGTCCTTCATCCATCCAAGTCCATTGTCTTTCGTCCGAATTGACAATCATTGGAAAATAGTTGTGACCTACTTCATGTATAATCACACCGATCATACCATACTTTATTCTTTTAGAATATGTACCATCTTCTTCGCATCTCCCAAAATTGAAACAGATCATTGGGTATTCCATTCCTATTCTTGCTGCGTTGATTGACCATGCTACTGGATAGGGATACGGAAAGGTGTAATGAGAAAACCATTTTAGTGTATGTGCTACTGCTTTGGTAGAATATCTTTCCCAAAGTGGATTTCCTTCTTTGGGATACATAGACATGGCCATAACTTTTGTTCCATCTTCTTGTTCAACTGCCATGGCATCCCAAATAAACTTTCTACTTGATGCAAAAGCAAAGTCGCGAACATTTTCAGCATGGAATGTCCAGGTACTTTTCTTATTTGATTTCTTTTTCTCTTTTCTTTCAGCTTCGTCTTGGGAAACTATTATAACTGGTTGTTCAAATTCGTTTTGTGCATCTTCAAGTCTGTTTCTTTCGTCTGCAGATAAAACATCTTTAGGATTTTGAAGTGTACCTGTTGCTGCAACTAAGTGATCAGAAGGCACAGTTATAGAAACCTTGTAGTCACCAAAAATCAATGTGAATTCACCTCTACCAAGAAACTGTTTGTTTTGCCATCCGTCTACATCATTGTACATGCACATACGTGGAAAAAATTGTGCGATGGTATACAAGTAGTTATCGTCATCTTCAAAATATTCATAACCTGAGCGACCACCGATTTGCATCCGGTCATTGATATTATAATGCCATTTTATTTTAAACGAATAAGAATCTTGTGGTTTCATTTGCATTGGCAAATCTATTCTCATCATGGTTTTGTTGATGGTGTATTTTAATTCATTACCGTTAATGTCTTGGACATAATCGATTTTGAATCCACCATCAAAATCTGGAGCAATTCTATTTAATTGTCTTATAGACATATCCTCGTCCATTGAGTTGGTTCTGATTTTGTGTGTATCAGAATCTTTTGCTCTCATGTTTTGGTCGAGTTGTAACCATAGGTACGTGTGAGTGTCAGGTGAGTTGTTGTGATATGTTATGGTTTCTTCACCATAGATGATTTGTTTTTCATCATCCAGTTCGATATCCATTTCATAATCGGCTTCTTGTTGCCAATATTCATGACCGGGTGCACCTGATGCATTTCGGTAAGTGTTTGGAGTAGGCAGCAACTCATGTAGTTGCTTAAATTTACTTTGATTGGTATTTGGTTGAGTGTATGCGACGCATGCACATAATAAAAATAGAATAATATATTTATACATGTCATTTAGCTTGGATGCCAAATATAGGAATAAGTGAGTTCTTAGTAATCGAGTTTTGTCTTTTCGGATTTATGTTTCACGTGAAACTTTGGTTAAATTCAATCTACCGGAATTCATAGATATTTTTCCATTCCTAAAAATCATAGAAGATGTAAAGAACTGGTCCAACTAGCTTTGAGAAAAAATTATCATTATGGCTTCCAAGATTTTAAATACTTCTGGGTTCAATTACACATATAACTTCATAGAAAATCAAGATTCCGATTTTAGTCCTCTCTTTATTATTAATGGTGCTTTCCAGGATATGAAATCTTGGACACAATTGATTACTCTTTTAGATAAACAATATTCTATTATAGTTGCAGATTTACCCGGATGGGGAAAGTCAGATCTTTTACCAAGTGTATTTGGATTTGAAATGTACAATGAATTTATACGCAAGATTCTTTTGGAGGAAGGTATAGAAAAGGTCAATCTTCTTTCATGCTCCTTTGGTACTTTAATAGCTACAAGTTTTGCAAAGAGTTTCCCCGATAATATAGATAACTTGATTTTTTGTAGCCCCATTTTAAAAATCAAAAAATCTCTAAAGAAGAAGTATCCAAAGATGAAAAATATAATAGAGGTTCGTAAGACAGAGCAACTTGCGAACTTCCTTTGTAAAATAGGGTTAGTAAACTGCAAGGCAGGATCCAAAGGTAAGATTGAGCACTTTGATCTCTTGGTTAAGAAGTTTCAGAAAAAGATTGCACGTTGTGATCCTAACCAACTTGGAAAGTTTTTAGAAAACACGAACCGCATCATGAAATTCCCAGAAGAAGATTTAACGGAAATAGCGAACTTACCTTCTATGATCTTAAAGGGTCGATACGATGAATTTACGTCAACAAAAGATTGTGAAAAAGTTGCTTCTGAGTTTCAGTCCTGTCCGCTTTACTTGATTCCAAAATCAGATCACATGTTCTTGCATGAACAACCTGTATACTCAGCAAAGAAAATAGATGCATTTATAAAAAGTCAGAACTTAAAAGTTTCACGTGAAACATCAAAAGTCAATTCTTTTGCAACATCCAGGATTTAAAGTCTTCATACTTTGAGGTGAGTGCATGAGCTTGTTTTTCTTTCTGCATCAAATCTTTAATGGAAGAAGGCACAGGCACATTTGTTTCGATGGCTTTTTCAACTTCATCAATAAATTTGCAAGGATGTGCTGTTTCAAGAAAGATCAAATGATCATTTGGGTTTCCTTTCAAATATTTTTCTGAAGCCAAATATCCAATCGCACCGTGTGGGTCTAGAATGTAATTATGTCTTTTATACACTTCTTTGATCTTTGCACGGATTTGATCATCGTCAAACCACATTCCTAGAATATCATTTCGCATGGAGTCAACGTCTGGATAAATTTCTTGCATTCGTGTAAAATTCGAAGGGCTTCCTACATCCATCGCATTGGCTATCGTTTGAATGGATTCCATGGGTGTATAGTTTCCTGAATCCAAATAGTCAGGGACAACATGATTTCTATTTGTTGCGGCAATAAACTTTTTGATAGGTAAACCCATTTGTTTTGCCATCAGACCTGCTGTTAGGTTTCCGAAGTTACCGCTTGGTACAACGACAACGACATGTTTTGACTTTACTTGTTTTAATGCTTCGAAGTAATAAAATGATTGCGGAATTAATCGAGCAATATTAATTGAGTTTGCAGAAGAGAGATTGTATTGTTGGTTTAATTCTTTATCAAGAAATGCTTCTTTGACCATACGTTGACAGTCGTCGAAGTTACCATCGATTTCACAGGCTGTAATATTATTCCCAAGAGCCGTCAATTGTTTTTCTTGTATGTCGCTTACTTTTCCACTAGGATAAAGAATTACAACTTCAATACCTGGTGTTTTTAAAAAACCTGCTGCAACTGCTCCACCTGTGTCACCACTTGTTGCAACCAAGATGGTAAGATCTTTTTCATTGCGATTAAAATAGGACATTAGTTGCGACATGAATCTTGCACCAAAATCTTTGAACGCTAAACTTGGACCATGAAATAATTCTAAGGTAGAAATGTGATCGTGGATGTTTACAACTGGCGCAGGAAAGGTCATGGAGTTTGTGATAATCTCCATCAAATCATTTGGAGCAATCGTATCTTTAAACAATGCTGAACAAACTTGAAAAGCTATTTCCTGAAAAGAAAAACTCGAAAGGTTCTCGATAAAACGATCATCCAACTTTGGCAAATCTGTTGGCATATACAAACCTTTATCAGGTGCAAGAGATTTAAGAACCGCTTCTTTTAAATCGACAATGAGGTTCTTGTTTTTTGTACTGTACAATTTCATGCTAGTATTTTTTTGCACCTTCCAAATTGATCATGGAAATGTAAGATTGGGATTCTATTTTGTTTTCGGTAAGTAGAGCTTGAATACGGTTTGAAGTTTTTTCAGCGACCAAACTGTTTGGACACAATGCAAACAAACTTGGTCCAGCTCCACTTATTGAAAAGCCGAGTACTTGTTCTTCTTCAGCAATCTTTTTCATTTCATAAAAAT
>JAHDDD010000190.1 GCA_020629535.1 Saprospiraceae bacterium | reverse complement strand
CTCAGTTCGCTGGCGCTTCTTCTCCGTTGTCAAACAACTCCGAATAAGCTCCTTGCTCTTTATCAGCACCAATAGGTCTGCGATCTTTAAAAGGTCTTAAACCAATCAGCCGTTCTACGTCTGATTTTAATAAGACTTCTTTTTGAAGCAACTGATGCGCTAAGATGGTCAGCTCTTCTCGTTTGTCTTCGAGTAATTTTTGAGCCCGCTCATATTGGATATCGATCATCTGCCTCACCTCATCATCAATCAATGTGGCAGTTTCATCTGAATAAGGCTTATTGAAATTATCTTGCTGCATTCCGTAAAATGAAACATTTCCAACCTTATCATTCATACCATAAATGGCAATCATAGAATATGCCATTTTGGTTACTTGATCGAGATCGTTTTGTGCGCCGGTAGAAATTTTATCAAAGATGATTTTCTCTGCAGCCCTTCCACCGAGGGTCATACATATACGATCGAGCATTTGTTCTGTTCGTGTTATGTATTCTTCTTTGGGCAAATATTGGGCATAACCCAAGGTACCTATTCCTCTTGGTACGATGGTCACTTTAACCAACGGTGAGGCGTATTCTAAGAACCAACCGCAGATAGCATGGCCGGCTTCGTGATATGCTATAATCTCTTTCTCTTGTGGAGAAATAAGTTTGTTTTTCTTTTCAAGACCACCAATAACCCTGTCAAGTGCAAAATTGAAATCATCCATTCCGACTGCTTTCTTGTCGAATCTTGCTGCAACCAATGCTGCCTCATTACAAACGTTGGCAATTTCTGCACCTGCAAAACCTGGTGTCATTTCAGCAAGCACTTTTGCACTCACTTCATTGTCTATTTTTATATTTTTTAGATGCACCTTAAAGATGGCTTCTCGTCCCACCAAATCAGGTCTGTCGATTCCAATTTGTCTATCAAATCGACCAGGTCTCATCAATGCACTATCAAGAATATCTGGTCTGTTGGTTGCGGCCATCATGATGACACCTTTATCAGTACTAAAACCGTCCATCTCAACCAATAACTGATTCAGTGTGTTTTCTCTTTCATCGTTACCTCCCTGCACTGCGCCTCTGCCTCTCGCTCTACCGATCGCATCGATCTCATCGATAAATACGATACACGGTGCTTTCTCTCTTGCTTGTTTGAAAAGGTCTCTCACTCTTGAGGCTCCAACACCGACAAACATCTCCACGAAATCTGATCCTGAAATAGAAAAGAAAGGTACACCTGCTTCTCCTGCCACTGCTTTGGCAAGCAATGTTTTTCCTGTTCCTGGAGGACCGACCAAAAGAACACCTTTTGGAATCTTTCCACCAAGGGAAGTATATTTTTTAGGATTCTTTAAGAAGTCGACGACTTCCATCACTTCTTCTTTCGCTTCTTCAAGTCCGGCGACATCTTCAAAGGTTACATTCACCTTAGTATTGCTATTATCGAACAAGGTAGCTTTGGACTTTCCAATATTGAAAATCTGTGCACCTGGTCCGTTTCCACCTCCTCCCATGCGTCGAAGGAAGAAAACCCATATACCTATGATGATCAAAAGTGGTAGCACCCAACTCATGACAGGTCCAAGCCAATTTGTTTTTTCAACATTTTTAGGATCGAGAAAAAATGGATCCCCTTTGGCTTCATTGATCGCATCTATGTCATTCTCAAAGGTTTCCTCACTTCCCATCAAATAGATGAAATGTGGTGCTGGAAACGTAACTTTTCTTTCTTTGAATTTCGGATAATCATCAAGGGCATCTTCCTTCAAATAGATGTTTGCTTGTTTTTTATTGATTACCTCGATTTTTTCAATGTGGCCTTTGTTGGCAATGTCCTTAAACTTACCACGAGAAATGTCTTCCGGACCGCTTCCCACCATTTTAACCATATTGATGAAAAGCAAGATCATCAATATGACCAAACCATAAATCCAATACGGATTATAATTGGGTTTGTTTTTATCTGGATTAGCTTCCTGGCTCATTTATTTATTGTTGTATCTTAATAACATAATAAATTACAAAAAGATGTTCTAAACATCCTCATAACTGGTAAAATTTGCATCGCCCCATAGGTCTTCCAAGTCATAATAAGGACGGGTTTCGCGGTAGAATACATGTACCACCGTATCAAAATAATCGACCAATATCCATTTTGCACCGAGCAATCCTTCCATTTTGAATGGCTCAGTCGTCAAATCTTCTTTTAATCTTTTTTTCACATTTTCTGCGATTGCTCTCACCTGAGTGGTCGAATCTCCTTCACAGATGATAAAATAATCGGCAGGTCTATCTTCCAAGCCAGTCAAATCCAGCTTTACAATATTTTTACCTTTGATATCTTGAATACTGTCAATGATTGTTGATAGGAATGTATCTTTTGCTTCTGTGTTTGAAACCTTTACTTTTTGAACGTTCAAATTTCTACTTCTCTTTTAATTCTTGTTTAATGTCGGAATCTATCTTCAAATACCCTTCTTTCGGAAAATGGATTTATAAACAATCCGCATATTCAACTAACGAAGAAATAGCAAAAAGCATTCCCCGAAAGGGCATTAATACAAATATACTCTTATACACGCACTCTCAAACTGCTGGTAAAGGACAAATTGGTAAAAAATGGTACAGTGGTAGCCATAAAAACCTAAGTTTTTCACTTATGCTACCCATCCAGCACCTTCCTGCTAACCGTCAATGGTTCCTGAATATGACCATCGCCCTCATCGCCAAAAACTGGATCGAAAAATGGGTGGAAACAGAGGTAAAAATCAAATGGCCAAATGATATCTATGTTGGCAACAAAAAAATAGCCGGAATTCTTATTGTCAACAATATCAAAGGCAGCGATATCATGAACTCTGTGGTCGGTATTGGTATCAACATAAACGAGGATGATTTTCCTACGGATTTGCCCAATCCTGTTTCCATGTTTCAAATCACTCGAAAGGAATTTTCATTGAATGATCTAATGGCTGATTTTATCCTTCATTGTGAAAATGAAATGGATAGACTTGGTAAACTTTCGTTCAATGAGATCAAGCAGCTGTATACTGCTTCAATGTATTTATTAAATTATGAATCCAAATTTATAATTGATAAAGATGAACCAATTTCTGCCAAAATTCTCGGTGTTGAAGAAAGTGGTCTTTTGCGATTATTGGTCAATGGTGAAATCCGGTTATTTAATTTTCATGAATTGAAATATGCAGATTTGTGATCTGATCATATCTAAAACAAAATCAAAAAATGTGTCTTCCCATCGCTTTCTGTTTTCAATGAAAATTCAAAGTTATGATTGTGAAGAATCTCTTTAATCATGGTCAGACCAATGCCTTGACCGGTAGCTTTGGTGCTGAAGAATGGAGTAAATAGTTTTTCCCTTATATTTTCATCAATGCCTATTCCATTGTCTTTAATTTTTAAGGCATGAGGTTGGTTGGAAATTTCAAGATCAATATTGCCATTTTTGTCAATGGATTCGATGGCATTCTTTACGACGTTGATGAGGACTTGTTCGAATTGATAGATGTCGGCATCAAGCTTAGATTGATGCTCTCCTTTTATTTTAATTTCAATATTTCTTTTGTGGCAATCTGGTTTAAATAAGGTAACTACTTTTTCCAAGAGCTCATTCAGATCAATTGGTTCTTTGTGTGGAGCTGGTAATTTGATCACTTCAGAAAAATTGCTCATAAATTTGTTCAACTTGTCATTTCGATCAATGGATACATCCAATGCGTTAGTAACTGTGTCATCACTTTCATAATATTCTTTTATTGAATGTAGAAGAGAATTGACAGCTCCGATAGAATTGTTGACTTCGTGGGCCATCATTCTAATGACTTTCCCATAGGCTTTTTTTTCACTCTGTAAGATCTCATTTGAAATATCTTCAATGATGATAAAAGGACGTTTGAACCCTTTGTGTAAAAATTCAGATTTGTGAAATTTCAATTTTTGAATACCGTCCATTTGAAAAATTTGCGAATCATTCAATGGCAATTTCCATATTTTATCTTTGATATGTGCAGGAATGGTCTGCTTTGGATTTGAAAGTTGAAACATTTTTTGTGCAGCAGGATTGATGTCTGAAATCCTTCCTTCATAATCAAAAATCACGATGCCATTGGGTGAAGCATTGATGAGTTTTTCCAAAAAGAAATGCTGCTCCTTTATTTCAATCCTTTCCGTTCTAATTTGGTCGACCATGGTGTTGTACACATCAACCAATTGATCAATCTCTCGGGAACCAGTATGCGTAAATTTGACATTAAAGTCTTTATCCTTTATCGATTGTGTCCCGGCATCTATGAGATCTAATGGTTTCATAAATGCGCGAAAAAGATAAATCGAAAACAAAAAGGACAGGATGATAAGAATCTCCGTAACAATAAACCAAAGTTTGTGCTCTCTGAGTATCAGAAATGTGAGTCCGACGATAACAAGATGTAAAAACGTTATGAAGGCAAAGTATTGATTACTCAGCTTCATTTGCAATGTTGAATTTTTGCATTCTTCTGTACAAGGCACTCCTGGTTATACCCAATGCCGTTGCGGCTTCGGAGATATTGTTTTGATGAAAATGTAATGCTTTTCTGACCATGGTTTTTTCCATTTCTTCTATGCTTCCAAAACCCAACTCATTATGAATAACAGAATTTTGTTCTTGCTTATTTTTTAAGTTTTGTTCGAAATCTGATTTCTTCAACTTTCTTCCTGTACTCAAGATAATGGTTCTGTCGACCAGATTCTTTAGTTCCCTGATATTTCCAGGAAAATTCTTTTCTTGTAACCATTGATAAGCATCGAGTGAAATCTCTTTTTCTTCCACCTCATTGAGCTTGCAAAAATTAGCATTAAAATGGTCGACCAATATCGGAATGTCATCAGGTCTTTCTCTCAATGGGGGCAAGGTCAAGGTGATCAAATTAATTCTATAAAAAAGATCTTCCCTAAACTTCTTGTCAACAATTAGACTTTCAAGTTTTTTATTGGTAGCAGAAATAACTCTAAAATCCAATTTCTTGGTTGAGCTACTTCCAACAACTTCAATGGTTTGTTCTTGAAGAACACGCAGTAGTTTCACTTGATTCTGCATTTCCACTTCACCGATCTCGTCCAGAAAAATAGTGCCTTGATCAGCCAGTTCAAATCTTCCAATCCGGTCTCTGTTTGCATCGGTAAATGCACCTTTTACATGACCGAACATTTCGGACTCAAACAGACTTCCTGTGATGCCACCCAAATTTACTTTGACAAAAGGTTTAGATGAACGACTGGATTTGGCGTGAATAGCTTCAGCCAATAATTCTTTTCCCGTTCCACTTTCACCATAGATCAGGACACTTGCATTTGTAGCTGCCACCTTTTCTGCTTGAGCCAAAACTTTCAACAATGAAGGGTGCTTTCCAATAATTGACTTAAAGCTCGTATGTGTTGATGGATCGAGTACTGAGCCATGTAAATCGAGAATCGTCCTTACAGATTTTAGAAGTTCTTTGTTGTCCCATGGTTTAGTAATAAAATCTTTGGCTCCCATTTTCATTCCCCGTACAGCAAGCTCAAGCGTTCCCCATCCTGTCATTAAAATGACAGGCAATTGAGGAGCCATTGACTTTATCTTTTCAAACAATCGAATTCCCTGCTTACCTGAAGTATCGATGCTATAATTCAAATCAAGCAATATCAAATGAGGCTTGAATTGTTCCAATTTTTCTAATGCTGCATTAGGCTGATTGCATGACAATGCATCGAAACCAGCCTTCTTAAATAGAAGTTCCAGTGAGCTGCACACGGCAAAGTCATCGTCGACGATCAGAATTCTTTCCTTATTCATTGTGTAAAGCTGATGCTGGTTGTATCCGTGCAGCCATCTGACTTGGATAAATGGTACAAAGCAAAACTAAGATAAAGATTAAAAGTGCGGCGAAGAACATTGCCTTAAAGTAGATGGCGTTTTCAATCTCAAATACCTCAAGTATTGGAAATTGTATGGCAAAAAAGAACCCGATTAAAAGACTTACTAATGTTAACAGCAGCATCTCTGTAGTCATCATCATGCTTATATTTGAAGGAGATGCACCAATGGCTCTTCGAAGTCCAATCTCAGATGTTCTCTTTTTAATATTGTATAAAAGTACTCCAAACAAGCCAAGGGCCACATTTAATATCAAAAATGCAGAAACACATAAGCTTGCCACGATGGGAATCCAATATTCTTTGCTTCTTGTCTGACGCAGATGGTCAAGATCTTCAATCGCAAAAGACCAATTGGGCAAGATGTTTTTAATTTTGTTATTTAATTCTTGTTCAAAGCCAGGACCTGTCCCTTCCTTTAATCTAATATACAAGTTAAGCGGTTCGTTTTCCCCTTGATTTGCATTGGTTACAGACATAGCCCATTCTTCTTCAAATTCTCCACGATATTTTAGATTTTCTACAACCCCTACGATTTGGCTCTCTTCATCCATATCCATGATCAATTTTTTTCCAACAACTAAAGCACTGTCAGCGAAATATTTGTCAACGAATACTTGATTTACGACTACCGGTTTGGTTGTATTTGATAGATCAGCAGAAGTATACCATCTACCTTCTTTCAATTTTAATTTCATGGTCTTTGAAAAATCTTCATCTCCACCCATCATATAGGCTCCCACTGAATACCCGTTGGAATCATGATTGAAAGAAGCTGCACTTCCACTAAAAGGATATATCATGTCACCATAGCTCAGATTTTCAATTTCAGGTGAGTCGTTTAAGGTGCTTTTCAATTGAGCTTTCATTTCTTTGATCTCCAACGAATCAATCAATGGATCCGGATTGAGGTGGGCCACAAGGAGATTCTCAGTTTCAAAACCGAGTGGTGAATTGTATTGTTCCAAATTTTCAAACACAAAAGTCAACACACCAAAAACAATGAGGAATGAAAATATGAGTTCAATGGTTAACAGCAGATTTCTACCCTTTCTGTTCCATATAAATTTGAATATTTGAGAGATCATAATTTATTTTCTTTTAAGGCATTTACAATATGAAGTCTTGACATTTTCCATGCTGGAATTAATCCTGAAATGATACCAAATAGAATACAAATGATGAAACTATACAGGAATACCGGTAGATCAAAAACAAGTGTGGTGTCTTCAAAAATTTGACTATTGTTTATAAGCTTTATTAAAATGAAAGCAAATAAAAATCCGAGAAATCCACCTATAAAAGAAAGGACAATATTTTCAATCAAGAACTGAATGAGTAGTGTCCCAGAATTGGCCCCAAAAGATTTTCGCACTCCGATTTCCGAAGTTCTTTCCAGTATACGAGTTACATTGATGTTGATCAGATTGATCGTCGGAAGAAGAACAAATACAATGGCAGCCAGAATAAGCCAACGGTAAAGTGCCTTTTTGTTCTTTACATCTTCATTGCTATTAAAAAATGCATTGGCATATCTTTCATCAAAGTCTCTGGCCCAGACTTCCAATAAATTAAAATCATCTTGAACACTGATGTCTACGTTTGAAGTGACTTTGTGAATTTCTTTTTTAAGCTCTCCTTTTTGCTCAGGACTTTTTACTTGAAAAACAATTTCCCATCCGCCCAGAAAAGGATGCGCCCAATCCTTATTATAATTTTCTTCTTGTGAATAAGGAAGATAAACATCCGCACTCAGGTAGGCTTTGTATGAGCTGACATTTTTGACGACGCCAACTATCTTGAATGTTTTCTCTTCAATATCTATGTCTCTTCCAACTACATTTTGGGCATCTCCAAAATAGACCTCTCTGATCTTATCTGTAATGATAATTACTTTCTGTTCGTTATCAATATTTGATTTTCCAAATGGTTTTCCTTCAACAAATTCGTAGTCAAAAATATTCCAATAGTTTTCATCACAATAGATACCTTCAAGTTGATACTTCTTGTTATTGATAAAATGATCAAAGGTGACTCCATACGAAGAAATGCTTGTCTGCATTTTGCAAATTGCTAAAATTCTAGTTAAGAAACTGGAATGAGGCCCTTGATTGAGAATTGGAAGAACTGTATTCTTC
>JAHDDD010000189.1 GCA_020629535.1 Saprospiraceae bacterium | reverse complement strand
CTGCCGGAACAGGAAAAAAGCTATCCTTAGAGCTTGGAGGGAAATCTCCATTTATCGTTTTTGAAGATGCAGACCTTGACAGTGTGGTAGAAGGTGTGGTGGATGCCATCTGGTTCAATCAAGGACAAGTCTGTTGTGCAGGGTCTAGACTGTTGGTCCAAGAATCAATAGCAGAAAAATTGTACAAAAAGATCAGAAGACGCATGGAAAAATTACGCGTTGGAGATTCTCTTGACAAAGCCATTGATATTGGAGCCATCGTCGCTCCGGTCCAGTTAAAGACCATTGAAAGTCTGGTACAGCAGGGAGTGGATGAGGGAGCAACTTTATGGCAACCATCATGGGCGTGTCCTAAAGACGGATATTTTTATCCACCTACGATGTTCACTGATATTTCGCCATCATCAACCATTGCACAAGTTGAAATATTTGGGCCTGTATTGGTAGCGATGACTTTTAGAACTCACAAAGAAGCAGTAAAACTTGCCAACAATACGGTGTATGGTCTGGCAGCATCGATCTGGACCGAAAATATCAATCTCGCATTAGATATAGCGCCACAAATCAAGGCAGGTACTTGCTGGATTAACTGTACAAACGTATTCGACGCCGCATCAGGATTTGGTGGTTACAGAGAATCTGGCTACGGTCGAGAAGGTGGAATGGAAGGTTTGCACGAGTACATGAAACCCAAAGCTGAAAAAAATCTGAGTTCAAAACCATATTCAAGAAAAGTAGTAAAAACTACATCAAAAACAAACGGAGTTCTTGACATTGACCGGACATTGAAGATGTACATAGGCGGCAAACAATCAAGACCTGATGGTGGATACTCAATGCAAATCGTCAATCCTAACGGGATGCACGTAGCTGATGTTTCTAAAGGAAATAGAAAAGACTTGAGGAATGCTGTTGAAGCAGCCAGAAAGATGACCAAATGGGCTGGCATGACCGGACATCAACGAGCGCAAGTGCTGTATTATCTTGCGGAAAACCTTTCTGTCCGATCAGATGAATTTGCTGATAAAATAATGAAACAAATTTCTTGTTCCTCAAAAGATGCAAAAGAAGAAGTTCAACTTTCCATAGAGAGAATTTACACCTATGCAGCTTGGGCTGATAAATATGATGGCCGAGTCCATCACACAACGACAAGAAATGTCACCTTAGCAATGCCAGAGTCAATTGGTGTCATGGGGCTCTTATGCCCAAATGAATTTCCATTGCTCGGATTTGTATCTACCGTTGTACCATTGATGGCAATGGGCAACAATGTTGTGGTGGTTCCATCAGAAACCTCACCTTTGTCGGCAACTGATTTTTATCAATTACTTGATACTTCTGACGTACCTGCTGGTACCGTTAATATCGTAACAGGTGCAAAAGAAGAACTTGCAGAGGTTTTAGCCCGTCATTATGATGTTGATGGCATTTGGTATTTTGGCTCAAAAGAAGGAAGCAAACAAGTCGAACTACTCGGAGCAGAGAACATGAAGCGCACTTGGGTCAATTATGGTCAATACAGAAACTGGCTTTCCAAAGAAATGGGAGAAGGAGAGATGTTCCTTCGACTGGCTAGCCAGATTAAAAATATATGGGTGCCTTATGGCGCATAAAAATACAGACTTATGAGTTTTCATATTGGAGCAAAACAAGGTGAAATTGCAGATACTGTTCTCTTACCCGGAGATCCGTTAAGAGCAAAACACGTGGCAGAAACCATGATGGAAGATGTCATCTGTTATAACGAAGTACGAGGCATGCTTGGATATACTGGCACGTACAATGGCAAACGAGTTTCTATTCAAGGTTCAGGAATGGGGATGGGAAGTGTCGCCATTTATGTCAACGAATTGATCACACAATTTGGAGTAAAGAACGTCATTCGTGTCGGTACATGTGGAGCAATACAGGAGTCATTGAAAATCGGTCAAGTTATTTTGGCCATGAGCGCTTCAGGTGATTCGGGTGCGAATAGACATTACTTCGAAGGTCTCGATTTTGCCGCCACAGCCAATTGGGATTTGCTGATGGCCGCACACCAGGCGGCCAAAGATTTGAATATCAAGACACATCAAGGATCCATATTTAGCACAAATACATTCTATGATGACAATCCAGATCGATGGACAAAGTGGATTAAGCATAACATTCTAGCAGTCGAAATGGAATCACAAATGCTATACACGCTGGCGTCACGCCTCAATGCTCGTGGACTTTCTATTTTAACCGTCTCTGACAATATTATAACCGGAGAAGCATCAAGTGCTATGGACAGAGAAAAATCCTATACGGATATGATGAAGATTGCGTTAGAAATAGCGTAATCAATGCTTCAAATTGACGCATCGGACGTAAACGAATGTCTTGATTTCGTAGAACTCATTTCTGAATTAGAGAATGCTTATTCAGAGGCGAAAATTGAAATCCCTAAAAAGACAAGAACCACTTTCCTCGATCAATGGCACAACAAAAATGATCTAATGATCATGCCTGCTGTTGAATCTGGGAATTTTGTTGGTGTAAAAATACTTACCATTTGTAAAGGCAATCAAGCTCCTCTTCCAAGTCATAAAGGTACATATCTGCTTTTCAATGCCAATACAGGAATCCTTGAAGCCAGCATTGATGGTATTATGTTGACGAATATCAGGACAGCATGTACTTCTGCTTTGGCAGCATCAAAATTGGCAAATAAAGATGCATCTACTTTACTCATCGTGGGCAATGGAAATCTTTGCGAATTTATGATTAAAGCACATACAAAAGTACGTGAGTATTCGAAGATAATCATTTGGGGAAGAAATCATGCCAAATCAGCTGCTGTTAAGTCGAACTTATCACAACCATTAAAAGATATCACTGATATCTCCACCAATCTTTCACAGTCAATGCATAAAGCAGATGTGGTAAGTTCAGTCACTTCTTCTGAAGCTCCAATAATAATGGCAGAAGACTGCCGGGCCGGACAACACATTGATCTTGTCGGAGCCTATCGTCTTGACATGCAGGAATTAGATGAATCTATACTTCCAAAGGCAAATGTTTTCATAGATGATACATTAGAAAGTCTTCCCAAATGGAGCGCTTATAAACAAGCGATTGATCTAAAACTCGTGCCTACTGTCAGATGTGATCTTTGGTCAATACACACTGATAAATTTCAAAGATCGGATGTAAATGAAATCACCATTTTTAAGTCTACTGGAATGGCTATTCAGGATTTGGTGGCAGCAAAATTGCTGATTCGAAAAATAAATGCCCGTTAGGCATCCCAGAAAACAGTGAATTTTGAACCCACCTTAAGCAAGCCCAATCAATAATATGTACATTTAGTATTTACCTTTTCAGGTCTTCTGGAACATACTTATATCAACTATCTCACAAGAACAAATGACCTGGCAAGAATTTTACAATCGCTATGAATGGGATGTCAGCAATGACGGCCTGGGTGAGGGTGCTTTTGGCAAAGTAGTCAAAGCATATGACAATATATTGGACTCATGGAAAGCCATCAAAATTGCCCAAGTTAAGACCATTTCAGGTAAAGAATTTTCTCTTTTAAATGAATACAATGCCATAGCATCTTTACCTCCTCATAAGAACATTGCCAATTACGAATCTGTGCATCGGTTCAAAGGACGGAGTGGAGTATTCGATTATGCCATCATGCAATTTTATGAAGAAGGAAATCTAAAGCAACTTCTATATTCAAAACCATTGACCGATCATCAAAAGAAAGACATTATACTTGGACTCGTTAATGGAGTCCATTTTCTACATACCAATAAAGTTATCCACCGTGATTTAAAACCTAGCAATATCCTCATTTCCAGAAAAGGGGAAAATTGCATACCTAAAATTGCTGATTTCGGATTGAGTAAAAGTGTGCTGATGGATCAAGGGACTCGACTTACCAATAGTTTTGGAGGTGGAACCTTAGATTATTCATCTCCAGAGCAATTGACAGGAAAAAAATTGAAACTTAATTCTGACCTGTGGTCATTGGGCGTTATTATTTATGAAATATTCCTTGAGAATACACCTTTTGATGCGAAAGATTCAAACGTAAGTGGAGCGATGCTTCAAGGATATGTGATGAACAATATTGTGAATGCAGAAATTCCACATGATATTGTAAAAATAGAAGAACCTTACCGTTCTATCATCAAAGAATGTCTTGTTAAAGAGCCATCAAAGAGAATCGCCAATTCGCAACTTGTTGTTTCAAAATTTGCAGGCAAATCTAATACGACAACTGGCCAAAGAATCGCAACACCAGAAAAATCCGTAGCATTTGATAAAAACAAAACCAGGATCAAAGGGCTCACCGAGATTGAAAGATGGGAATCTGATAATTCCAATCCATCTAAAAATTCGCAAGCTAAAAAGGAAGCAATCGCTGAAGACCATGATAAGAAAAGAAAAGCGCAAGAGCAGGCAAGAGTGGATGCTGAAAAGGCTAAAGAAGAATTAAGAAGAAAACAAATTTCCGCTCAGCTCAAAGCTGAACAATTGCGAGCCGAAAGAAAAAGAGCTGAAGATCTCAAAGCACAACAAGCTGGAGTCGAGAATCGAAGGAAGAATAATGAACGAATAGAAAAAGCCAAAAGAGAAGCGGAACTTCGACGACAAGATGGAGAAAAAAATAGACCAATTGTACAAGAAGACGAAATAGCTACTGAGGAAGTAGGAAAAAATAGAAAAGCAGTTCCGGTTATTCCACCCACACGAATTGCGAATACATTGGAAACACCTAAGTCAAAAAAATGGATGATTCCAGTGGTTGTTCTCTTTGCCATCGTTTTGACTGCTGGAGTTGGTTTCATTTTCTTTTCTAACAATTCTATAGAGCCGGAACAGAAATTACCAAACAGAATGACTCTGGTAGAAATTTCAGAATCAAAAGATGTACTTCGCCTTCAAACATTTATTGATCAGCACCCTGATGATCTGAATGTAGGAATTGCTGAGGAAAGAATAAAAACCATTCGCAATGAAAAAGACTTCAATGCATTTCAAGATGCAAAAGAGACCGGAAGTGTGGAAGCTTTTAAGTCATACAAGCTTGAATTCCCCAATGGCCTTTATGTGCTCAAAGCAGATGAAGAGATCACCAACTTGACAAAAGCATTGAATGAAGAAGAGGCATACAATCTCATCAAAGAAAACCCATCGAGCATTGAAATTTCCAACTTCAAAACCAGATTCCCAAAAAGTGAAAATATCAATGAACTTGATAACATAATGACAGATATCTCAAGAAAGGAAGAAAAAAGAATCTGGGATTCAGTAGCAAAAACCCAAGACATTGAAGCAATTAAAATGTACTTAATTCAAAATCCAAATTCAACTTTCAAGTCAAAAGCCAATGACCTTATTGAGGAGATAAAATACAAAAAAGATCATCAAGAATGGATGGCTGTTAAAAAAAGCGGAGATACAAATGCCATTGGCAAATACGCACAATCCGGTAAGAGATTTTCTCATGAAGCTCAAAAACTCATGGAAAGAAAAAGAGAAACTGAAGAAACGCAGAAGGAACCTTTGCCAAAAGAAAAAACTGAGAAGCCAGACAAGATCGAAAGTACAACCACACAAACAGAAACGAATGTAGAAGAAAAAGAAACAGAGAAGTCACCCACGGAAAAGGAAGAGACAATAACGTCACCATCAGAAATCGTAGATATCCCAGAAACACCAGATACAAAGTCTGAAGAAGTGTATCCTCTTCCCGAATTGATTTCAAATTTAATCAAAGACGATGTACTTATAAGAGGAGGAACATTCATTTTGGGATGCAATGATTGTGAAAAGGATGAAGGTCCTGAAGTTGAGCTTAAGATCGCCAAATTCTACATGTCGAGTCATGAGGTTACACAAGCCGAATACAAAAGAATTATGGGAACCAACCCAAGTGTCTTTGCAGGCTGCAGTTCTTGTCCAGTTGACAATGTGTCTTGGCATGATGCAATGACTTTTATCGAAAAATTGAACAATATACCTGGCAATCAATACAGATTTAGATTGCCCACCGAAGCAGAATGGGAGTATGCTGCCATGGCAGGATCTCAAAAAGATTATGCAGGAAGTGATGACATAAAAAGGGTCGCCATTTTTGGCTCTAGCAAAAACGGAACATCAAAAGTCAAATCCAAACATCCCAATGCATTTGGTATGTATGACATGAGTGGCAACGTCGCTGAGTGGTGCCAGGATTGGTATCAAAAAGGAGCCTATGAAGACGGTGGAACTGTTCCCACAAGTGGCTCAACCAAAGTTGTAAGAGGAGGATCTTGGAGTGATAAAGCCAGAAATTGCAGGGTAAAAGCCAGACAATTTGAAGATCCGGAAAGAAGATCATCAAAGATCGGATTTAGATTGGTTAGAGAAAAGAAATAAATATGATTTACCAATATCAATGAAAAAGAACATCATTATGTAACTGAATGTAAGAGCATTCTCTCAAATAGAAAATGCTTGGTTAACGAACAAACTTCACATGAAATCACTAATTAGAATACTATCCATCTGGATCGTCTGTACATGTACATATGGTCAGCAGCTTCCAACTTGGAGCTCTCTTTATGAGAATGCTTTCATTTGGAATCCGGCCACAACGGCACGATATGACAAATCAGAACTCTCACTCACTCATCGGAATGACTGGACCGGATTTAAAGATGCACCTGTCCTTTCAACCTTAGGCTTCCAATTTCCTTTCGTTGGGCCAATATCTAGGGTTTCTATTGGTGCGTTTGGAGAGATGGATCGCGTAGGGCCATACAAAAAAACAGGAGGTGCATTGACCTATGCCTACAGATTTAGACCAAGATTGATAGGTAATAAATTTGATGAATTACGCATCGGCTTGTCCACCCAGTTTCATTCTTATGGATTTGATCCGACAAAATTTATAGCCATCGATGGTATAGAATTCAGACCCGATCAATTGCAACAAACCAATAGATTCAATATCAATGCAGGCGTTTACTATGCCAGTCATGATACTGAAGAATTTAAAGATATTTATTACCTCGGCATCAGTGCCAATAAATTGCTTCCCGGAAGTGTTCAAACAGGTTTAGGTATTGTGCAACTCCAAAGACATTTTACCTTGCACGCAGGATACAGATGGTATCCTTGGTCAGCCAGAAGAAGCGCAAGACCATATTTTATTGAGCCTAACGTTTTCGCCATATATGCTCCATCTAAGCCAGTCAATGTGATGATGAATATCCGATATGAGATGATCGACAAACTATGGGCTTCCATCGGATTTGTCTCTAATGCTGAAGCATTTTTGCAAGCAGGAGTTATCATTGGCGAAGATTCCTTTTTAGCGAAGATAGTCAATGGAGGAAGCATCAGGATTGGTGCTAAAATAGATTACGCTTTCGGTCCATTGGGTAAATATGGAGGTATCGGCTATGAAGCATATATCGCTTATATATTTAAATGGACTTAATCACAAATCAACGATCATGAAATTTCCAAGTCAACATATTCTCAAACTAAATTGCTTAATTACTATCGTTTTCCTATTCTCATTTTCATTTGCCATAAAGGCTCAATTTCCAAACAACGCAGATATTGTATTACCATCAGCCATTGCAAATTCTTATGATATGGTTCCTGCTAATTTTGGAACTTGGAGTGACGAATGCAGAACCACCGAGGTAAGATTAATGAATGATGACTCTGCACCTACAACAGACGGTTGTGGCAACATCAGTAATCTATATTATAATCTAATTGTCTTAATGGACCGCGGAGCATGTGATTTTTCTGAACAAGTATTCAATGCTCAACAAAGAAACGCGGTAGCTGCTATTATTTGCAATGATAGTCCTAGTGCACCTTTTGCCATGCCTCCTGGAGCTATGGCCAGTCAGGTTACGATACCTTCAGGAATGATGAGCATGGAAGATTGCTTCAAAATAAAACAGCAAATAGAATTGGGCGAATTGGTCTTTATGCAAATGAGTACATTCAATGGTTGTGACTTTTGTTTCTGTCCTCAATTGTATAACCCATTTCCATTCATTGATCCGTTCGAGAACGAAGTATGCG
>JAHDDD010000188.1:4204-8092 GCA_020629535.1 Saprospiraceae bacterium | reverse complement strand
GGCTGCAATGCCTTCAGCCTTTTGAGGAAAGCCATGTGCTCCTTCCATCTCAATGCTAATGCAATCAGAATGATAGAGTTCTTTTACTGCTTGTTCGAATTTACCTGTTCGGCAGTATGCTGCCCATTTGTTTGCGATTTCTTTTGTTGACATATCAATAAATTTTTGATTATATCACAAATCTATAAGCGCATACTGTCAAAACGTGTCAGGGCTCATATTCTATTTCAGGACAGGATAAAAAATACTCACGCAAATCGAATTGGCGGTCTTCGAATTTTTCATCTTGCACTTTGAATTGCTCTATCCTATCCAATCTGAATGCTCTGTAATCTTTTCGAAGGCGACACCAAGCCATGACAATCCATTTATCATTGACACTATAAATGGCAACAGGTTCAATCATTCTGGAAGTAGAGGGTCTTTCGGGTGCTTGATAATTCATTTCAATCACCTTAAAATTTATAATCGCTTTTTGAATATGCACCAATGATGAGCTTTTCTCTCCAACATTGAAATTTTTTAGAACAAACATTTTACTGTCTAAGAATTCTCCTTTCGCTTTCAATGAAGATTTAAAAACTGATTTTATTTTTTGCAAGGTGTGACCAAAGTGCTCGATCAATGATTCATCATTGGTCTTTGCTATCAGTTTCTCGGCGGTGATCAAGGCATTTACTTCTTCTTCACTGAACATGATGGGTGCCACGAGATAATCATCCATGATTGAATAACCTTTGCCTTCTATGGTGATGATTGGAACACCCGATTCTTCTAACTTCCTGATGTCACGATAAATCGTTCTGAGGCTTACATCAAAACGTTTGGCTAAATCCGGTCCGGTGACCAGTCTTTTTGACTTTAAAATGGTCAGTATGGAGAGCAGCCTTGAAAGATGATTCATACTTTTGCTTGAGACGCAAAATTACATAGGTATGATGACATATGCTGTCAGGGCTGTATCGGATGAGAGCAAGCGTTTATGTATAACTATCGAATCTTAAGTTCTTTTAATTTGCGATGCACCAACCTGTTGTTTAATTTTTCAAGAAGGCTTTCTTTGCTGTATTCCAGTTCTTGTCGCAATGAAGCGGAAGATATCGAGACAATCAATGCTTCTTGATCTAACTTGATGTTTGTGGTATAGCGAGAAATGGCCGGACCAAAAAGTTCGCGCCAGATGTTTTCTATATCTTGGGCTTGCATACCATCGACCAGTCTGGGATTCTTTTTCAGAATCTCTGACAGAATGCTTCCAATCTTTTCTTCTCTTTTATTAAACATCTAGTAATTCAATGGTTTGATCGGGTAAGATATGAATGTGTCTGAAATTTTTATCACGGTCTTTCAAAAAAGATGAAATCCGATTCTTATCAGTATCTGTAATGAAAACCTGTGCGCCCCACTTTTCGTTCAAATGTGTCAATATATTTTCAACCCTATTTGAATCCAACTTATCGAACATATCATCCAACAATAGGATCGGCACTTTATTGGTCTGTTCAACGAAATATTCAAATTGGGCAATCTTCAAAGCGAAAACGAATGACTTGATCTGACCTTGTGAACCAAAAACTTTGAGTTCGGCATCATTGAGTGTAAACGACAAATCATCTTTGTGAATGCCGGCATTGGTCCGTCCACTGTATTTATCTTTATCTCTGTATTGGGCCACTAGATCAGACATTTCACTTTCGTGTAATTTTGATTCATAATCAATGCTTACAATTTCACGATCGGGAGCAATATCTACGTAAGCAGATTCGAAGTATGATTTGAACTTGTCAATGAACTTGGTGCGGGTCTCATGAATGTATGGAGCCGTTTCAATCATTATATTTTCAAAGGCTTTCAAAAGATTCTCATCATAATTTCCATGCTTCAAAAAAGACTTAAGCGCAGAATTTCTTTGTTTCAATGCTTTGTTGTAGCGGGTCAATTGCTGTGTAAATGTCTTGTCGAATTGAATGATCGACTGATCCATGAAATTTCGACGATCAGAGCTTTGCCCATTGACCAAAGAAATATCATCTGGTGAAATGCAAACACTAAGGTATCTTCCCAAATACGTTGAAAGTCGACCAATTTTTTTACCATCGAGCTCAAGCACTTTGGGGCTGGTCTGCTGAATTTTTGCGACAATGGTGTGTGGCTCTTGATTTTCAAGAACATTGACTGCAGCACGAAGGAACTGCTCAGAGTGCGCGATGTTCGATTTGTCCTGAGAGCCAAAATAGCTTTTACCAAAAACAAGCAACCGAATAGCGTCCAAAACGGAGGTTTTTCCTACCCCATTCATCCCCGTAAGGATATTAATACCCTGGTGGAACGAGAGTTTCGCCTGCTTGTATATCTTAAAATTCGTGAGTGTTAGCTCCTTTATATGATAACTTTCTTTCAAGAAGTCTGTTTAAATCTGCAATATAGCATGATACTTGAAGTTTAAAACCTGCAGTATTGTTGAAAAAGATTAATTTTAAGTCATAAATCAACCAGCATGTCAGAAGTGATTGAAAAGGCCAAGGCGGCCGTCAACGGAAAATCAAACGGAAAAGTTAGCAAGAAAGATCTTTACCTTCAATGGTATGAAGTGATGCTTCGGGTCAGAAGATTTGAAGAACAAGCGCTTTATGCATATTCTCAACAGAAAATCAGAGGGTTTTGCCACGTATATATAGGTCAGGAAGCCATCGCAGGAGGAATTGCGACAGGCATCAGACCGGAAGATAAATTGGTTACTGCCTACCGACAACACGGAATCGCTTTGGCAAGAGGATTGTCGAGTGACAGTTGTATGGCTGAATTGTACGGAAAAGCTACTGGAAATGTCAAAGGGAAAGGTGGTTCAATGCACTTTTTCTCAAAAGAACACAATTACTTTGGCGGAAACGGGATCGTTGGTGCACAAATCCCAATTGGTACCGGAATCGCGCTGGCTGAAAAATACAGAGGTACCGATAACCTTTGTGTAACGATGTTTGGAGATGGTGCAGCAAGGCAAGGCGCTTTGTACGAATCATTCAACATGGCCATGACTTGGAAATTACCTGTGCTATATATTGTTGAAAACAATGGTTATGCCATGGGTACATCTGTCGAAAGAACATCAAATGTGACTGATCTATACACTTTGGGTGAAAGCTTTGACATGCCAAGTGAGCCGATCGATGGTATGGATCCCGCTGCTGTTCACGAAGGGCTGCAAAGGGCTGCAAAACACATCCGAGCTGGAAAAGGTCCTTATTTCCTAGAAATAAAAACATATCGATATAAAGGTCACTCAGTTTCTGATCCTGCCAAGTATAGAACCAAAGATGAATTGAATGAATACAAGGCGAAGGATCCGGTGTTTCTCACAGAAGAGAAGATCGTGAAAGACAAAATTGCTTCTCAAGCAGATGTCGATAAAATCAAAGAAGCGATCGAAGCTGAGATCAAAAATGCCATGGAATTTGCTGAAAACAGCCCACTTCCATTGGGTTCTGAATTGTATGAAGATAATTACGTTCAGAAAGATTATCCTTTTATTATGGACTAGGTTGTTCGCCTTTGGCTCACTGAGAGATCGTTCGCGTTGCTCACTGCGGGAAGCGAGATCGTTCGTTTCACTCACTGAGAGACTTATTTTGGGAATCAAAATTTCTTTTAGCTAATTTATAACTCCTACGTCTCTTTGCTCCTTTTTCTTGAGAAGCGGGATCGTTCGCGTTGCTCACTGCGGGAAGCGGGATCGTTCGTTTCACTCACTGAGAGACTTATTTTGGGAATCAAAATTTCTCATAGCTAATGTAAAAACTCTGTGGACCTCTGTGCTTCTTTTTCTTGAGAAGCGGGATCGTTCGCTTTGCTCACTGCGGGAAGCGGGACCGTTCGTTTCACTCACTGAGA
>JAHDDD010000188.1:0-4104 GCA_020629535.1 Saprospiraceae bacterium | reverse complement strand
ACTGAGAGACTTATTTTGGGAATCAAAATTTCTTTAGCTAAGGTAAAGCTCTGTGAAACTCTGTGCTTCTCTGTGGACCTCTGTGAAACAGTATTTGGGATCGTTCGCTTTTGGCTCACTGAGAGATCGTTCGCTTTGCTCACTGCGGGAAGCGGGACCGTTCGTTTCACTCACTGAGACTTATTTTGGGAATCAAAATTTCTCATAGCTAATGTAAAAACTCTGTGGACCTCTGTGCTTCTCTGTGGACCTCTGTGAAACAGTATTTGGGATTATTCATTATTCATTACTCATTGCTCATTGCCCATTATTCATTATCTACTCATCGCTTCACAAAAGAAAATCAAATTTCTTAAACAATGTTTGAACATCAATGTTATAACATTATATTTGCCGCATGAGAATTGAAGAAGCTATTTCGCAGACCAAACCATTTTCCAATGTGTATTCCAAACTGGTGGTCAATATACATTATACGCATAATTGGTTGAGGTACGAGCAGAAGAAGTTTTTTGATCAATACGGGGTTACGATGAAGCAGTACAACATTCTCAGAATATTGAAGGGAGCCACCACCCCACTTTCTACAGCAGAAATAAGAAAACGCATGCTCGACAATCAATGCGACGCTTCTAGGTTGGTAGACAGAATGGTGGCTAAAAATCTCTTGACAAAAAAATCAGCCGAAAAAGATCAGCGGAAATTAAAAGTCGAACTCACAGAAAATGCTCTTGAAATACTCAATGCTTTGAATAAGGAGCTTGATGATTGGACGCATACAGTCACTGGGTTAGATAAACATGAAGCTGAATCATTAAGCAATTTATTGGATAAACTCAGAAATTAAATACATAAACTTATTAAACATGAAAACAATACTCATTTTAATTACGGGATTCATTGCATTCGCCAATCCAGAACCAATAATGGTAAAGAATGTGAACATTGAAGAAAGCGTTATCACCTGGAAAGGTTATAAAGTTCTTGGTTCACACGAAGGAACTTTGAAATTGAAAGATGGTAATTTAGAAATGAAAGACGGCATGTTGATCGGAGGAACTTTCACCATTGACATGACCTCAATGGCATGCACCGATCTTGAAGGTGAGAATGCTCAAAATCTTGTGGGACATTTGAGTTCTCCGGATTTCTTTTCAACTGAAAGTTTTCCAACTGCAAGTTTAAATATCACCAAGGTAGTGTCAAGAGGTGCACCTGGAGATTATAAAATTCTTGCTGATTTAACAATTAAAGAAACCACTCAGCCTATAAAATTCAATGCACAAGTGACAGAAGATTCAGCAACAGCTGATATTGAAATTGACAGAACACAATTTGATGTCAGATATGGTTCAGGAAGTTTCTTCGATGGGCTTGGAGACAAGACCATTTATGATGAATTTGAATTGAATGTGAATGTAGTATTGAAGTAACCCGATAACCCCAAAGCAAGAAAGCAAAAGCCTCTCAAATTTTTTGAGAGGCTTTGCTTTTTGGCTAGGATAGATTTTTGTTTCCTTCATTCCAATTGCAAACGGTCAGCTTCACCTTTTCCAACGCCAATTATGCACTTCCAGCTCAAGATTAATTGCTCCTGTTAGGTGAAATATTTGATTCTTCTCACATTCTAAAGCACATTCGTCGAAAACTTTTGCTGTTGATCGTGTGAAAATATTTCTTTACTGCAAGAATCAACAAACAAATTGCTCTCCTTTTGATTTGCTTGTTGGCATTCAATAGCTATACCTCGAAAAACGCAAGATGAAAACACTAGTCGCATTATTGAACCTTTCTCTATTTTGCCAATTTTTATCGGCTTCTCCAATTAAGATCAATCTCAGTGGTCGGATCATAGATGCAGAATTTAAAGAACCTTTAGAATTTGCAACGGTGTCTGTATACGATGATAAAGAGAACCTCATCACTGGAGAGAGCACCGATAGTACTGGTACTTTTGAACTACGACTGTCAAAAGGAAATTACAATTTAATAATTGAATACATTGGTTACAGCACCATTCAGAGAAATATAGATTTGACCTCTGATTACAATTTAGGAGACATTCAAATGGAAAGCGCTGCCTTCGAACTCGAAGGCGCAACAGTAACTGCAGAGCGAAGTCGAATGACGCTAAAACTGGATAAACAAATATTTGATGTGGGTGCTGATATTGTCTCTCAAGGTGGTACAGCAAACGAAGTACTTGATAATGTTCCCATGGTAAATGTTTCGCCTGAAGGTATAGTCAGTTTACGAGGCAATGCATCTGTAAAAGTTCTGATTAACGGCAAGCCGTCTGCGCTTGCTGACAATAACGCGCTTCAAGGTATTCCAGCTTCTAATATTGAGAAAGTGGAAATCATAACGAACCCTTCGGCAAAATATGAGGCTGGTGGCAGTGCAGGTATTATAAATATTATCCTCAAAGATTCCACCACGGAAAATTGGGGAGGCCAGGTAAGTGCTTCAGTTGGAATCCCTACCGACTCCCGTCTCAATGCCAATTTTTCAAGAACAAAAGACAAACTCACCTACTTTGGAAACGCTGGTATTCGCTACTCCAATTATTTTAGCACTGGAGAAGCTGAAAGAATCAGTCAATTACCCAATGGCATTCAAATTCTAAATGAAGATCTCGACCAAGACCGAAATGACAAAGCAGGTAATGCATTCTTGGGTTTTGATTTTCGCCCGACAGAAAGTACCACTTTGAGTGCTTCGTATTCATATTATCACCAGACCAATGACGATCTTTCAGACGTCATATACACCTACCGTGATGGCGATCAAAATTTGCAAAACGATTGGCACCAAAGTTATGACTATCTAGAACCAGAAAACTACAATCAGATTGAGGCGACTTGGGCTCAGGATTTTTCAAAAGAAGGCAGCAAACTTCTTGTGCTTTTTCAAAATGATTTTTGGAATAATGATGAACAAGAATTGACCATCATGACGGAGAGATTTCCCAGCATGACTGAAGCATTTCAATTGAGAACCAGTAATCTCGAATCAAGTAACGACTATCTTCTGCAAGGAGACTACGAACAAAAGTTGGGCGAGTTTGGCAGACTCGAATTAGGCCTGCGAGGTGAAATGAGGATCATTTCCAGTGACTATCTCGCTGAAGAAAAAAGAGAACAAAATTTCGAGATCTTCCGTGATCTTCAAAATCTGGTGGACTATTATGAGCGCATCGGCGCTGCATATGCTCAGTATGCATGTGAGAAAGACAAATGGGGCGTTCAGATGGGTCTGAGAAGTGAATACACCAATGTCCGTGTAGAGGAATCAAGAGGTGAAATCGAAGATATCGTCAAATCCTACAATTGGATATTCCCGTCTGCAACTGTTAGCTATAAGTTTTCCGAAAACATAAATGCAAGCATTGGATATAGTAAAAGAATTCAACGTCCTCGTTTTTGGCAATTGAATCCTTTTGGTGGGATAGAAAACCCGAACGAACTTAGGTTTGGGAACCCTGATTTGGATCCGAGTTTTAGAGACTTGATAGAGTTAAAGATGCTTTTCAAAAATGACAGGCTAACGGTATCGCCACACCTTACGGCTCATTATATTGATGGATTCTATGACACACAGGTATTACAAGACAGCAGTGGACTCGTCACCTATTTCCCTATCAACCTCGAACAAGAAAGAATATTGGTCGCAGGATTGATTCTGAATTACGAACCCATTGATGGTTGGCAAATTAATTTTGAAGCAAGCGCTGCTGAGTTCCGACAAACGGGATTTTACGAAGGCGTTGATTTTGGAAATTCTTTCGAAACTTACAATTGTGAATTTGGTCTTCGTGGCAAACTCCCGTGGGATATTCGGATGCAAGCCAATTTCTATTATTATGGTGCTCAACGATATTTACAATCTTATCGTGATCCATTCTATGGAATCAATGGTGGATTAAGCAGAAAATTTCTTAGTGACCGATTGCAAGTCTCTCTAAATGTCAGAAACCTATTTGCCCTATCTGTGTATAAAGGTGGAGCCACATTACCCACATTTACTAACGAATATGCTCGTCGCTGGCAAGGCCAAAGAGTAGGTCTTACCGCAGCTTGGGATATTGGAGCAGATGTACGTGCG
>JAHDDD010000187.1:4516-8117 GCA_020629535.1 Saprospiraceae bacterium | reverse complement strand
TGTTTTCCGATGATCTGTTATTGGCATCTATTTTATTCCAAATTTCATCTTCTTTTTGGGCAATATTTTTTGGTTCTTCAAATTGTAAGGCAAGAACAACTTTCTTGGCTTTTTCAATCTGGTCCTTCTTTGTCGGATGATCTTGAATCCATTGATTCCAAAAATCAATATCTTCTTTATTTTTATCTCGAGCCCAGTTTATAAAGGATTGTTCTTGAGCAAAATCTTCAATTTGATATTGTAAATATTTTTCCATAGGCAGACTATTGTATGGAACTTCGGTCAAACTGTGGAATACAGCAAACCCATTTTAAGTTTGGATAGTTAATAATGTTTTCATGGCATGGCCAATTACCTATATAATACCTTGTATTGCGTTTTGTACTCATTTTTAAACAATATTTTCAATAAAATTGAGTAAACCTAGGATCAATATTGTAAGAATCTTGGTCAATTTTAGCAATGCTCTGGAGACCAGATTTCTTGCCGATTGGTAATTGAGATCCATGATTTCGCATATCTCGTCATAATCGAGGCCAGAATAGTACTTGAGATAAAGCGCTTCTTTCTGTCTACTGCTCAGCTTCGTGATAGCCTGTTTTAATTTCAATGCTTTTTCTTCATTCAGCTCGTTTGAAATCAATTTCTCGTCTAGAGATAATTCTACATCAAAGTATTTTTCTTCCAATTCGATATCTGAGATCTTTTTTTCCTTTTTGATTTTATTGATCAAATTCCTTTTTAAGGAGATCAGTAGATATGGTTTGATAGAATCTATTTGAGAGAGGTTTTCTCTTTTCTCAAAGATGGTGATAAACAATTCTTGGATAGCATCTTCAACCAAAGATTTATCAGCAGAAAATTTGCAACCATATTTATAAAGGTCAGAAAAATTTAATCTGTAAATTTTTTCCAGTGCTTTTTTGTCGCCTTCTTTTAACTGTTTCCACAGCAATTCATCTGCGCTCATATATCCACAACATTGGGTTTGGACAGAATTTTAAATTTTTTTCTAAAAAAGATTTTCAATTCTGAGTACAAAATACAAAACCGTCTCTTAACCTAACAATGGATCCATTATAGCATTAAAATTTATTCACCATTTAAAATGATAAAAATGTTAGCACAATTGAAAAAAATTAATCTCCTTGGGCTTTGCCTTGTGACAATCTTCTCTTTCCT
Organism: Saprospiraceae bacterium; assembly: GCA_020629535.1. Lineage (GTDB taxonomy): Bacteria > Bacteroidota > Bacteroidia > Chitinophagales > Saprospiraceae > JAHDBF01. The sequence goes on along the minus strand of JAHDDD010000187.1, from coordinate 6,935 downwards.
GTTGACTTCATGTGCCAAAGAAGAAAGTACAGTGAGTTCAGAAAATTTTGTTGACCAAACCATTCAAAGTTTACAAGAGAGATCTGTAGGTAAGAGTCAATGTCTTGAATTTGTATTCCCTGTCACTATCGAATTTGTTGACGGTTCAACTGCTGAGGTTACTTCATATGAAAACATGCATGAGACCATCATTGCTTGGTTTGAAGAAAATGATGTCGAGAGAACAAGAGAGAATAAACCACAATTGGTTTTCCCAATTCAGGTAATCAACCAAGAAGGAGAAATGATCGATGTTGATTCTAAAGAAACATTGAGAGCATTAAAAAGAGAATGCCGATCTGAAGGACCGAATAGACCTGGCAAAGGTGGCAGAGGATTTCACTGCTTTTCGTTGGTGTTTCCAGTTAGCCTTAATGTAGGAGAAGAGGTATTGACATTTGAAGACAAACAAAGTCTCAAAGAAGCTGTCCGTGCATACAAAGAAAGTGCAGGTGAGGAAGCAGTAAGACCTACCTTCGTATACCCCATTACGGTAGAACTTGAAGAAGATGAATCTACCCTTGAGATCAATAGTCAGGAAGAGCTAGATGCTTTGAAAGAGGACTGTAAAGAATGATTATGTAGTGAGCTAGTGTGGTAATGAGCTAGTGAGCTAGTTTGTGGAAATGAGTCAATGAGTCAATGAGTCAATGGGACAATGAGTCAATGGGACAATGAGTCAATGGGACAATGTGGCAATGAGGCAATGAGGCAATGAGGCAATGTGGTAATGAGCTCACTAACAAACTAGCTCACTAATACTTAGCTCACTAAAAACTAAAAATAGTCATTCCGTTAACCATTAAAAACTAAATCGATGAAAGTAATATCATTTAAATATTTCTTGGCCCTAACTGTATGTATTTTCTTTTTGTCTTCTTGTTCTGAAGACAGCAATGACATTACAAATCTTGATCAGGTAATTGATGATCGAGGGAGAGGAGGTGATCGAGGAGGGCGAGGTGACAATCTTCGAAGAATAGACAACGACCTAGTATATGATTGGACTCAAAAATTTCTTGAATTAGAGAGATATGCAGGTGGAATGAGACCAAATGCTTCGGCAAGAGCAATGGCCTATATTAATCTCGCCACTTACGAAACTGCTTTGCCAGCCATGCCTGATTATCACTCAAACGAGGATTATCTAGATGGTCTGAATATTGATGAGAATCAGATGGACCACAGAATTAACTTCCCCATTGCAATCAATGCAGCTTTTGCAAAAAGTATTGATCACTTCTTATTGAATTTGCCAGCAAGTGAAAGAGAAAAGATTGGAGAATATGAAGAGTATAAACTTGATAAACTTGACAGAAATGTATCAGGACAGGAAGTTCAAGCATCCATCGAATGGGGAAGGTATGTGGCTGATCAAGTTATCGCATACAGCCAAACCGACACTGAAGCTGAAGCTCAGATACAGAGTCCTCAACCACTTTCTTATGAGCCGCCAACGGGGGAAGGTTATTGGACTTATGGTGCAGAACAAGAAAGGGCATTATTCCCATATTGGCAATCTGTGAGAACATTTATTGCCAATACTGACGAAACAACTACTGTTCAACCTATCGCTTATAGTGAAAATCCAAGCAGTGATTACTACGCGCAGATGCAGGAAGTATACGAAGTAAACAATACCGCCAAAGCCGAAGAAAACGAGCAACTATGGATCGCCGAATTCTGGAGTGATGATGTGGAAGGATTGATGTTTAGTCCACCTGCAAGACAATTTTCTATCGCAAATCAATTGCTCAGAAAATATAAATTAAATCTTGCAGAGGCACTCCACCTTTACGTGAAATTAGGTTTTGTATTAAACGATGCAGCTGTATCAACATGGATGTATAAGTATCAACATATGGTTATGAGACCAAACGTATACATCCATGAGTTTATTGATCCTGCGTTTCAGACCAATTTGTACCGATTGGTGTACTGGCCTAATCCAACATTCCCGGGTTATCCTTCAGGTCATTCATGCTTTGCTTCTGCGGCAGCTGGGGTGTTCATCGATTTCTTTGGAGATGAGACAAACTTCATAGATCGGTCACATGAAGGTAGAACCGAATTTAGAGGACAACCAAGACAATATGATAGTTTTAGCGACATGGCCTACGAGAATGCGTATTCTAGAATTCCATTAGGTGTACACATCCGAATGGACTGTGATGAAGGCCTGAGGTTGGGATATGAAATCTCAGACTTGGTCAACGCATACGAGTTGCGTTAGGTGATGAATTAGCGAGCTAGCGAGCTAGTGGATTATGAGCTTTATAAATGAGCTTCATAATGAGCTGGTGAGCTAGTGAGCTAATGTTGAAATTGGCAATTTGTCAATGATGCAATGGGACAATTACAAATCGACAAATCGACAAAT
>JAHDDD010000187.1:2195-4416 GCA_020629535.1 Saprospiraceae bacterium | reverse complement strand
ATAAAATCTCGATTTGTGATCATGCCAATGAGTTCATTATTTAAGACCACAGGAAGGCAGCCGACTTTTTTTGATTTCATAATATTAATGGCATCCTGAATATTGGCATCGGGACCTATGGTGACAGGATTTTTGGTCATGATATCTGCGACAATCTTTAGATCACTGTTTGGATTGGATTTGTTTTCAACGAAATGTCTGAGTATGTCTTTGCTTGATACCAATCCCACAAGATTAGCTTTTGAATCTTCTACAGGAGTATAGCGTACATTCTGCCAGTGCATTAATTCAGCCACCAAATCAATAATATCTTCTTTTTGAACGGTCTGGATATCCGTTTGCATGAACTCTGATACCTTAAGGTCCTTAGGACTGAAATGACCATTGCTGTCACTGTTTGGCATATCCCATTCATGGACAGGTTTTTCAGTTTTTTGTGTTTCGTGAATGGCATGAGTCAGTATTGAAAGTGCCTCAGCTTCTGTAGTGTCTTCTTTTAATTTGGTGAATGATCTTAGCATCCATCTAGCACCGTTCATGTGTCGTTTGGCTCTCTCTTCAATGATGCCTAGATATTGATCTACTTCAGAGGAGTCGACATTCATGTCTTTGAGACCTTCACGAGCGATTGGTATCAATTCCTTTAAGACAAGATCGCATGCACTTTCCTTTTTATCATTGAACCATGTGAACTTTGAGTCAATTCCAAACTTGGCAGCTTTGCCAAAATTGTCTCTTGCATCAGCAAAACTCAAATGGTTTCGTATATCATCAACACGTGATTCCATACCTTTCATTGCCCCCAACCATAAAACAGCATTTGCCATCTCATCTGCAACCGTTGGACCGGATGGAATGACCCTGTTTTCAATTCTTAAATGTGGTTTGCCACTAGGACTGATGCCGTAGCAAGGACGATTCCATCGATAGACGGTTGAATTATGAACTTGGAGTGCTGTCAACTTTGGTGTTACTCCATCTTTGATTTTTTGTAATGAATCTTCTTTGACATCAGAACTCAAGAGGATTCTAAAACGTGCAATGTCTTCTCTATAAATTTCAAGTATCGATTCGTCTAGCCATTTTTTGCCAAAACTAACTCGCGGACTTCTTTCTCTAAGATGATGATGGCTGGTTCTAGTATCGATCGCTTGTTGAAACATAGCGATTCGTGATTCATGCCAAAGTCTCTTTCCGAATACGATGGGTGAATTTGCAGAGATGGCCATTATCGGAGCGGTCAATGCCTGAGATATGTTGTAGAGTTTTACAAAATCTTTGGGCGCAACTTGTAGGTGGACCTGAAAACTTGTATTTACTGCTTCGAGCATAGGGCTGTCGTGTTTGAGCATCAATTCATCGATGCCTACGATCCTCAACTCGAAAGTGCTTCCGATCAATTGCCTGCTCATGGCTTCCATCAATGCACGGTACCTCACTTTAGGCGTGAGATTGTCCATGGTCAGATCATGTTTTCTCAATGTGGGCAAGATGCCTGTTAAGAGCAAGTCTGAATTGAAATCTTTTAAATTTTCTGAAATGATTTTGAGACGGGAGGAAATCTCATTGTGCATGGTCGAAAAGCAATTGCCTTTGAATGCTTGAGGCGTCAGACATATCTCCAGATTGAATTTTGCCAATTCTGTTTCAAGCCATTCATAATTTTTCATTTTATCCATGGCTTTCATGGCAATCAGTGCAGGTTTGTATGTGTTGAGATCGACCAATGCCATCTCTTGTTCTGCACCTATGTGCATATTGTCATTTTCAAACCAATCATTGTCCAACATGTGTTCGAGGGCGACGACATCATTGAGAAGAAGACGGGTAAATTCATTCATTTGTTTGCGGTCGTCAGCCAAGGATACTTTCTGTTCTCCCATTGTATTCAGAATTTAGCTTATCAAAATAATGAACTATTGCCAATTGACAGGTCTCAGAGGCAAATTAAATAGTAGATTTGAACACATTCAGTAGATGAAAGGCCTTAATTCAGATTTTTATAAATTTGATGAGCTCAATTTTTGAATTTACTTCAAGCAACCTATAAATCTTTTTTATATGACTTCTAGCCGTATCAATAGATATGTCAAGTGATTCGGCCGTTTGCTTATAGCTCATCCCTTCCGAAATTTTTGAGACAATAATGTTTTGCTTTTGAGTTAATTTTTCGGTCTTTGGCAGTTGCTTTTCCTTGGGTGGAGTGAAATGGTTGGCAATT
>JAHDDD010000187.1:0-2095 GCA_020629535.1 Saprospiraceae bacterium | reverse complement strand
TTAAAACGCTTTGAAGTTCATACATCAATATTCGTAGTTCATACAGATTTCAGATTTTCAACCAAAACAGGGAATACATTTGAAGTATCAATCATTCATCAATGATGATGTTGATGAAGAAGCAACTAGCCAATCATACTTAAACTTAAAGCCATGTTGATATTACTCCCTTGTTTTGTTATGAAATTCTATCCCGAAAGCAGAATGTGGATCCAAAAACTTCCATTGTTTAGAATCAAAGAATATTTGAAACTGGCTTAACTGTAAGAAAAATTCTGGCATCACGACTTTTTACAAATCTAACTTCCCTTAATACTTCACATATATTTATACACTGATCGTCGGCGTCATTAAGTTTCTTGATGACGCCATTTTTTTAAATTATAATCAGGATAAAAGGTCATGGTCGTGGTTGCATATAATACAAAAATCTCTTAGGCGGTCGAAGATGAACGATCTCATTTCCCCAAACGAAGACTCCGAGCGCGATCTGTCCGTGAGCTGATCGAACGATCCCTTTTCATTATATTTACAACATGCGAACATTCATTATTTCAATATTTCTACTTGCGAATTTTCAATTGTTATCCCAAGTAGACGAGGCACCTTTGGTGAATGAAGGAGATGGACCTTTCCCTCAGCTGATTATTAGGGGAGTGACTGTCATCAATAGCACCGGAGCGCCACCTATTGGACCGGTCGATGTAGTCATTGAAAATGATAAAATTACAAACATCAGAACTGTAGGATATCCTGGCGTCGAGATCAATGAAGAGCGAAGACCGAAGCTCAAAGAAGGAGGAAAAGAAATTGATGCAACAGGCATGTATCTGCTTCCTGGCTTTGTTGATATGCACGGTCATATTGGTGGAGAAAGTCAAGGTGCAGATGCAGAATATGTTTTTAAATTATGGATGGCACATGGTATCACGACCATACGTGACCCTTCTTGTGGGAATGGTTTGGATTGGGTCTTGAAACATAAGAAGTTAAGTGAAGAGAATAAAATTACTGCTCCGAGAATCAAAGCTTATACCGTCTTTGGTCAAGGATCGGACGAACCCATTGCTACTCCGGAGCAAGCAAGATCATGGGTGCAACAAAATGCAATAAATGGCGCAGATGGCATCAAGTTTTTTGGTTTGTCGCCAAAGTTGTTTGATGCAGCTTTGAGTGAAAATAAAAAACTTGGACTTCGATCTGCCTGTCATCATGCACAACTTGAGGTGGGAAGATGGAACGTTCTTCATTCCGCGAAAGCGGGACTGACAACCATGGAACATTGGTACGGTTTACCGGAGGCATTATTTAAAGACAAAACGATTCAGGATTATCCGGTAGATTATAATTATCAGAATGAGCAACATAGGTTCGGAGAAGCAGGCAGATTGTGGAAGCAAGCAGCTGAACCATTTTCAGATCATTGGAATGCTGTAATGGACGAGATGATTGATTTGGACTTTACGATCGATCCGACGTTCAATATTTATGAAGCAAGTAGAGATTTGCAAAGAGCTCGTCGTGAAGAATGGCATGAGGTATACACCTTGCCAAAACTTTGGAGGTTCTTTTTGCCAAGTAAAATTTCGCATGGTTCGTATTGGCATTTTTGGGGCACAGAGCAGGAAGTGGACTGGAGAGAAAATTACAGATTGTGGATGACCTTTGTCAATGAATACAAAAATCGTGGTGGACGTGTCACCGTTGGTTCGGATTCAGGTTTTATTTTTAAACTCTATGGCTTTGGATATATCCGGGAAATGGAGTTATTAAGGGAAGCAGGTTTTCATCCACTTGAGGTGATTCGCTCAGCAACTTTGTTTGGTGCTGAAGCATTGGGTATGGATGATGAAATCGGAAGTATCGAAGTTGGGAAGAAAGCTGATTTGATTTTAATAGAATCGAATCCACTTGAAAATTTGAAAATACTTTATGGCACAGGTGCAATAAAACTAACAGAAGAAAATGAAATCATCAGAGTGGGTGGAGTCAATTTTACGATTAAAGATGGGATCATATACGATGCTCGTCAGATGCTTGGAGATGTAAGAAAGATGGTAGATGAAGCGAAAGAAGAAGAAGATTTTGAAATCAA
>JAHDDD010000186.1 GCA_020629535.1 Saprospiraceae bacterium | reverse complement strand
TTGACAACCTTAGATCAAATATCTAAATTTCTTTAATATAAAAAAAGAAATATTATGATTTTTTTTAATCTGTTCTGGGGCCCGAAATAATGAAAAAAGTAAATCTTATCTTATAATCAGTTTTTTGATTTTTCTTAATTATCCTGCAAGGTCTTCAACCAATTTGGCTATCTGAGCCAGTCTGTCTTTGTCAAGAGAATAGTAAATAAATTTCCCTTGTCTTTCAGTCAATACCACTCCAACTCTTCTAAGAATAGCAAGGTGTTGCGATGCTACGGATTGCTCTAATCTCAACTTGATGTAAATGTCAGTAACAGTCATCGTTTCTCCATCGTCAAGTAAGTCAATTATCCTTTGTCTCAACTTATGATTTACAGCTCGCAATACCAGGACCGCTTTCCTGAGATCTGCATAATCAAGCTGCACATCATTGCCACCTTTTTTCAGAGTAACAGTTTCGTTCTTTTTGTTTCTCATTTAGGTAAGTTTTTAAGTTCACGGAATACTTGTTAAGAATATCCAAAACTGTACCAAAATCATACGATTTCAGTTTTTAGAGTTTTTGAGCTTAAAAACGAAGGTAAATAGGCCTAGAATACCGTCTTTTTACGAGATTTCGTGATGTTTGGAGGCTTTAAATAATTTGGTCTAACGTAAGCAATGTCGGGCAGATTCCCCTCAATGAGCATTTCAAAAGCCAATTGACATTGGTTTGCGGCATTTGCTTCTGAAGGCCTTACATCCAAATTATATTCTTTAAGCAATTCTCCTGTCTTTCCAGCACCATTTCCACATAAGATGATATCAGAAATTTCAGGCCAATCAGCAGGATATTCACCCTGCACTATAATTAAACTATGTTCATCAGCCAATGTTGCTCCCTCTTTGTTAAATATTGCTAAATAGACTTCATCTCGTCTCGCATCAATCGTAGAAATAACTTTTTTGCTATTTCCCAGGAATGGAATAGCCAAAGCTTTCAAACTTCCAATTGGTACGATCGGTATATTCAATGCATATGCAAGGCCCTTCGCCACACTCAGTCCAACACGGAGACCTGTGTATGATCCGGGGCCAATGGCAACCGAAATGGCTGAAAGATCATTGACCGTAAGATTTGCTTCTTCCAACATTTCATCAATCAAAATATTGATAACCCTGGTGTGCTGATTTGATTCCTTCTCTTCCTTTTGACAGATTAAATCTCCATTCGCCGATAAGGCAAGCGAACACAACTTTGTTGAACTATCTATATGTAATATATGTCTGGTCACTTTATAGTTTGTATCGCAAATTTAATGGATTCAAAAATGCTACGTCTATTTTACTATTTTTAATGACGAAAACCAGCTGATTAAATCATGAGAAATTGGATCTTTCTTATCTGCCTTTCTGTAATCTTGAGTAATTGCAGTACCGACTCAACTAGCCTTGAAAATAATAAACTAAGAGGCCATGATCCTTGGGTGTTCAGATCTGTATTAGATCAAATGCCAAGAATGATCACTATGGCCTTAGATAGTAACGTTTGGATTGCCTACCACACGGACAAAGGTAGCATGTACAAAGTGTGGGAAGGTGGAGTAAGCTTTGAAGGGGCTGTATATGATTATGCACACGGCCCGCAACCATCAAGTTATGGTTATGCCTATACCATCAATGCTTTCGAAAACCCTTGGAAGCTTTCTTCTGCTGGACAAGATATTTCCTTTACATATAATTACAGAGGTCATAAGTTATCAGATGATCGGGTTGCGCTCATGTATGAACTTGTGCATGATAATGGAACTGTGAAAATTGAAGAGAGCCCAGAACTTATCATCAATGAAAAAGGCGATAAAATTTTGAATCAGACTTTTAATGTTTCTGGCCTTTCGGCGAATGAAAAACTTGCGCTTCAAAAAAATGTTTCGTCACTTGTCTTTGATACCGATGTAAACGCAGAGAAAGGCTGGAATGTGGATGATCAAAAAGAAGTGAAATTTGAAGAAAATTCATACGTTGATCTGAATGGAACCTTACAATTGAAAAACGGAACAACAACATTAAACACCATCTTAAGAAAGGCCACCTTGGCTGATCCAAATGCTGTAGAAGCCGCTCTTGTCGAAGCAAGTGATGCACCATATGGTTTACAATTAATTTCAAAAAATGATTGCAAAACCTGTCACAATAAAAAAGTAAAAACGATAGGACCAGCCTATGTAAGCATTGCTCAGAAATATGCAGATACTGATGAAAATATCAATCTGCTAACAAGCAAAGTGAAAGCGGGAGGTACCGGCGTATGGGGCCAACAGGTTATGAATGCCCATCCGGAAGTGGCAGAGTCTGACATAAGGCAAATGGTCAAATACATTCTCGACCTTGACGACCCAAAAGATGATTCAGGTGCTAAAATGAACTCGGAAGTTAAGACCTATGAACCTGCTGCAGTCAAAGATGATGAAACCATTCCTGGTTCAATTGTTAGAATCTGGAAATTAAATTCTTTGAATGAAAGAATGCCTAAAAATCTTGATTCAAAACCTGTATTGTATGCAGGAATACTTTCCAATTTTGACAACATTTATGGATACAAATTTACCGAACTCGAAGACGATTTTGCCTTAACAGGTGAAGGATATTTTTACGCTGAAGAAGACAATGAATATAGTTTTAGAGTTTGGAGTGATGATGGTTCATTGCTTTATTTGCATGGAGAAAAAATAATCGATAATGATGGCCTTCATGGAACTGAATACAGAGAAGCAAAAGTAAACCTAAAGAAAGGATATCATCCATTTAAGCTCGACTACTTTCAGGGGAGCGGTGGAAAATTTCTTTCATTAAATTACAAACCAAAAGGTGCTGAAAAATGGGCAGTTATCCCACGTGCAAATATTTTCCACACGGCAGAAATGCAAAGCGCAATAAGAGGCAAAAAATTGCCTATGTCTGTTGTAACTCAAATACCTGGTGATAAGGCAAGTTTGACAAGTATGCACCCATCTTTTGATTTACATCAGGCCAAGCCAGAGGGCTTTGAACCTAAAGTGGGAGGTCTCGATTTCATGTCAAATGGAGATGTTGTCATAAGTACATGGGATCCTTCTGGAAGTGTTTATCTTTTAAAAAATACAACCGGTAATCAGGCAGACATTACCGTTAAAAAAATAGCCTCTGGTTTTGCAGAACCCCTGGGCTTAAAAGTGGTGGATGATATCATTTATATCATGCAAAAGCAAGAACTCACCAAGCTCATAGACAACGATGGTGATGAAATAATTGACGAATACATTACGCTTTGTGATGACTGGGGCGTTACCGCCAATTTCCATGAATTCGGATTTGGACTGGAGTATAAGGATGGTCATTTCTATGCTGCACTTGCAACAGGCATTTTACCAGGTGGTGCCAGCATGCCCAACCAACATAAAAATCGTGGAAGCCTCGTGCAAATTTCTAAAGACGGATCAGAAGTTGAATTCATTGCAAATGGACTTCGTACACCAAACGGCGTCGGTATTGGATACAATGATGAAATCTTTGTTGCTGACAATCAAGGAGACTGGCTACCATCATGTAAGATCATGCATGTCACCAAAGGCGCTTGGTTTGGATCTCGTTCTGTTGATTTTGAAGGTACCGCTGACAAAACAGAAAAGCTTCCTGTCGTTTGGTTACCTCAGGACGAGATAGGTAATTCACCTTCGACACCTTTGTATATAAACATTGGACCGTACAAAAATCAAATGATCCATGGTGAAGTGACACATGGTGGCATCAAAAGAGTATTTGTCGAAGAAGTAAATGGTCAATTACAAGGAGCTGTCTTCAGATTTATGCAAGGATTTGATGCTGGTATAAACAGAATCAGATGGGCTCCTGACGGTTCGTTGTATGCGGGCGGCATTGGTAATCCGGGTAACTGGGGTCAAACTGGCAAGAAATGGTTCGGTCTTCAGCGAGTTGTCTACAATGAAAATCCAACTTTCGAAATGTTGGCCATTCGTGCAAAATCCAATGGTATTGAAATTGAGTTCACAGAACCACTTCAGGATGGTGACGGATGGCTGAAAGATGACTACAGAGTGCGCCAATGGTATTATAAACCAACCATTGATTATGGCGGACCAAAACTCGACGAAAAAGATTTGGCCATCAAATCTGTCAATGTTGGTAAAGACAGAAAAAAAGTTTTCCTAGAACTGGAGGGTATGAAAGAAAACCATGTCATTTATGTTCGCCTTCAAAACAAATTTATCAGCGATAATCAAAATCCATTGTGGACAACGGAAGGATGGTATACGCTAAATCACATTCCTCAAAATGACTCAGGATTCAAGACCGTTGCACCTACTGATATTGGTCTTGTAAATGCATTGAGTCAAAGAGAAAAAGATGCCGGTTGGAAGTTGTTATTTGATGGGAAAAACATGGATCAATTTAAAGGCTACAAAAAGGACAAAATCGGTTCTTCATGGAAAATCGATGGTGATGCCATCATGCTAAATGCCATTCGCAAAGATGGAAAATCTGTAGTGGAAGATGGCGGTGACCTCATTACAAAAGAAGAATACGAAAATTTTGAATTCCGTCTTGAATGGAAGATATCAAATTGTGGGAACAGCGGAATCATGTACAATGTAAAAGAAGCAGAAGAATATTGGGCTCCCTACTCCACAGGACCGGAAATGCAAATTCTAGACAACGTTTGTCATCCTGATACTCGATATGATACGCACAGAGCTGGAGACCTTTATGACATGATCGAATGTAGTTATGTTGCTGTAAATCCGGCTGGAGAATGGAATAAAGTAAGAATTATCTCAAATGAAGGTCAAGTAGTGTTTTGGCTAAACGGAGCAAAGGTTGTAGAATTTACTATGTTCGGAGAAGAATGGAAAAACATGATTGCCAACAGTAAATTTGCTGATTGGGATGGCTTTGGAAAATACAAATCCGGACATATTGCTTTGCAAGATCACAGTGACAAGGTCTGGTTCAGAAACATAAAAATTAAAAGGCTCTAAAAAACTCAACAATGAATAACGGAACCAAATTCCAATTATCGTTCATGATGTTCCTCGAATTTTTTATTTGGGGAGGATGGTTTGTAACTCTTGGTACTTTCCTTGGACAGAATTTAGCTGCTACCGATCCACAAATCGGTCGAGCATTTGCCACTCAATCATGGGGAGCTATTATCGCTGCTTTTTTCATTGGTATGATAGCAGATCGATTCTTCAATGCAGAAAAATTGTTGGGAATTCTCCACCTCTTAGGTGCCGGATTGATGTATATGATGGCAAATACTGATAGCTTCTCTGGGTTTTATCCCTTGGTACTTGCATACATGATATTATACATGCCAACACTGGCTTTGGTAAATTCAATTTCCTTTCGACAAATGACAGATCCAGCAAAGGAGTTTTCTTACATACGTGTGTGGGGAACCATTGGTTGGATTGCTGCAGGGCTTATTATCAGCTATGTCTTTAGTTGGGACTCAGCTGAAAACATCGCAAGTGGAATGTTGAAAAATACATTTCTTATGGTGGCCATTGCTTCCTTTGTTCTCGGGGTTTTCAGTTTTACTTTACCCAAAACGCCTCCTATTGCAAATAAGGAAGAGTCTGTAAGCATAAGCAAAGTTTTAGGCTTGGAAGCATTGGGATTATTAAAAGATCGTAACTTTTTAGTCTTCACTTTGAGCTCTGTTCTGATATGTATTCCATTGGCATTCTATTATGCTCAAGCAAACCCATTCTTATCAGAAATAGGAATGGAAAACCCGACTGGAAAGATGACCATTGGCCAAGCTTCTGAAGTTATTTTCATGCTATTACTGCCGTTCTTCTTTAAGCGCTTTGGTATTAAAATGACTCTGGTGGTTGGTATGCTAGCTTGGGTATTGAGATATTTGCTTTTCGCATATGGGGACGTTGGTCAAACCAGTTTTATGCTCATAGTTGGAATTGCACTGCATGGTATTTGTTATGATTTTTTCTTTGTTTCCGGTCAAATTTATACTGACAGTAAAGCTGGAGAAGATTACAAAAGTTCCGCTCAAGGATTGATCACACTTGCGACGTATGGTCTCGGAATGTTGATTGGCTTTGAAGTTTCTGGTATGATTGGCGAACACTACACATTAGCAGATAAGAGCCATAATTGGCAAAGCATATGGACGTTCCCAGCCATTTTCGCAGCAGGAGTTATGGTTGTATTTTTCTTATTGTTTAAAAATGAAAATATCGAATACAGAGACATGTGATTTGATTGTTATTTTCAAATTTGGTCTATGATTTTGACCCTCTTTTGTAAATTACATATGCTTTCCATCAAATCGTGAAGAAGACATCAAGCATGCAACGAATCGATTAATATGGAAATATTAAAATAAAAGCATATGAAAAACTTAATCTGTCTATTCACCTGGCTATTTCTCTTCGGGGCGAGTTGCTCTTTGTCAAGTCAGGCTTTGTTTGAATATTATGAACATTCTGAGCAGAGTTATGGCTATAACTTTATGGCTCTGGACACCTCGGTTGTGTACCTTTCTAATAATCCAACAGGTTTTGGTTTTTCTCTTAAGAGTGTTGACTACGATTCGAAAGAAAAAGAAGTTTTATTCGACTCACAATGGTATTTGGTTGAGAATTCAAGATTTATAAGACATTCCAATGATCACTGGGAGTTTTATACTTTGTCATTAATAGATTATGACATCTTTGTTCCCATAATCTATGTCATTGAATCGATCAATGGAGAGATCACAACCACTGAATTCAATTTTTGGGACGAAGATTGTTGTTGGGCAATATTAGATATGCTTCAAGAAGATGATGGCAATTATTTAATCCTTACGGCGGATGGAATTGTTCGTGCTGATGAATTTGGTAATATCTTACAAGTGGTACTTGATCAAAACTCATTTTGGGGAGGTCACTTTCTCAAAACAACGAGTGGAGAATTCTTTGCCATTTCTACAGAAGGAACAGTTTATCAAATTACGAATGATCTTGAATTCTCATTTATAACGTCATTGCCTTCTAATGTGCAGTATATCGATACGTTTAATGATAGCACTTTGGTCGCCTCGATCAATGAAGAATTCACTTTTCTGACAAATAGATTTGAGCCATCCCCATCTTATGCTGAATTTAACAAGAGAGTCGAAACCGGATTTACAAAATACATGATTGCCAAAAACAACAGTGTATACTTTATTCAAGAAGAAAATTCCGAAACAACGGTTTTCTCATATGTGCCAGAAGAAAGTAGCGAATTTCAGATATTACATGAAGAACCATGCATTGAGATTTTCTATAACAAACTTGATTTTTGGAATGATTATATTTTTGAAATAGGTAATCTCGAATTCTTCCCTCACCCTCATATCAAGAGCTTTAGCATTGATCCAACATTTGATGATCATGTTGAAAGACCAAAAATCAATATCAATGATTACCAGCTATATATTTTAGATCAATATGTAACCTACGATACCATTGATAATATAGTTTATCAAAACAATCTGACAGATTATAATTATGTGCTTGATTATGAAAACATTGGTAGCGTAGATATAAACACATACGACATATACGTCAGTTATAATGTAAATATGTGGGGACAATCAGGGTACCTACATACGTACGAAGATGATAACTTTTTATCTGGCGAAAAACGATTATTGGACGAATCAGTAACCTTTGATGAAAGTCAGAACACATACTATGGATTTTTTATTCCGGATAGAGTTTCATTACCTGGCGCAAATTTTCTTCCAAATTGTGGAATAAATCAATGGCGAGACGAGAACGTCACAACAGGCACTTATATACTGACGGTCAATGATTTTTCCGTTTTCCCGAATCCGAGTTCTGGTGAATTGTATATTCGATCCGAATCAAATTTGGGGGAAATCGAAATCATTGACCAATTAGGCCAGACCATGATAGAAAACAATTTTAATACCAATGAAACACATCTATTCATTGATTCCTGGCCTTCGGGAATGTACTATATAAAAGTAGGTAATCGCATTAAACGGATTGTCAAGCTATAATTATTGATTACTGATAAGTAACTCAAGTTTCTGCACTTATTCATTTTCATTTTTTGTCTACCGCACAAAAAACGA
>JAHDDD010000185.1 GCA_020629535.1 Saprospiraceae bacterium | reverse complement strand
TCTTGCATCTAAATCAAGTTTGTTTCGTTTATTTACATATGCTAGATTATAACGGTATAATGGAGGAGTTAAAGTATATCTCCAAAGATGTTGGTGAATACATACGTAAAGAAATTAACAAAGTCTCCACCGATCATATAGAAGAGAAAGAGCTCAATAGTCTTGTAAGTTATGTTGATAAGACCGCAGAGGAGAAATTGGTAGAAGCGCTTTCAAAGCTGATTCCGGAAGCTGGATTTATTACAGAAGAAAAAACAGTTGAACAAGAAGAAAAAGAAATCATGTGGATTATCGATCCTTTGGACGGCACCACCAATTATCTGTTTGGAATTCCTCATTATTCCACAAGTATTGCCTTACAGGATAAAGGCGACATCAAATTAGGCCTTGTAAGAGACAATGCAAAAAATGAATGTTTCCATGCTATCAAAGGACAGGGAGCATTCAATGGTGTCAGAAGATTGTGGCTCGACAAACACTTGAAAATGAGCAATGCCTTATTTGTTACAGGTTTCCCTTATAAAAATGAGTATGATCCAAGTGCCGCATTACATGTTCTCAATCACTGGTTGAAAAACTCAAGAGGAGTTAGACGTCTCGGTTCTGCAGCACTCGATCTTTGCTATGTTGCTGCAGGTAGAATCAGTTGCTATTACGAAGGATTTCTAAATATCTGGGACATTGCTGCAGGCCAATTGATAGTCAAAGAGGCAAATGGAATGGTATCCAATTTCAATGCTAAAGATAAATTTCTCGAGACCGGAGAAATAGTAGCTTCCAATCCACACATTTACAATGAGGTAATAGAAGTGTTACAATCGCATTTTGTGAAAACAATGACTTAAACTCCCAATGCTTGTTTCGTAAGATCAAACAAGTCTGTCAGTTCAATTAATTTCCCCGCTTCGTAATTGCTCAGTTGATTATCAGAAAGCCAAAGGTTACCAATGCCCGTATGATGGCCACTTTTTATGGCAATGTTTGTAAACACATCATTGAACTTATTCAATACCTTTCCATTTTGATCAATGATGGCGTCATCATTACCAACGGACTTTGTATACGCTGTTTCTATAAATACAAAACCATCAACATCTTCTCTTGTATTGAATAGTTTTTCCTGATTTATTTTCAATCCTCCTATGGTGGTTAAGAGAGTTTGTTTGGAAGATTCTGAATCATATTTTATTTGCCAGTCTCGGCTCATCAGTGGAAAAACTTGAAATTGACCATTCTCTCTTAAACCTAGACTTTCAGCAAACTCTTTGTGATTTTTCAACCGGTAGTAATTCATACCTCCTTGCTCTTCCTTATCGGTGTAAGGAATTTGCGACAATCCGGAAGCAATGATGATCAATGTATCTTCATCTTGTCCAACTTGATTGATGATGTCTCCAACAATCTTATCGTAAATTTCATAGCCATACGAAATTGGATCATCGGATTCCCGAATGTCATCATATTTTATTTCAGGATTAAATCCGCTTCTGCTATAGTTCCTCCAATAGTGGTGTTGGTAATGGGCAATGGCATTGAGAAACAAAGTGTAATAACCAAATTGACTTCTTTTAAGAATATTTTTAAATAATTCTGCTTGAAAGAGATCAAATAGAATAGCCAACTTCCATTTTACTTTCGGATTCAGTTTTTGACTGACTATCTGGTTTGCGATTTTAAAATAAATCGACATTGGAACATTAAACTTCAAACTGGATTGCAGCCCCTTGAAAATATCAGAGACGCCAATTTTTGAAGTCGCATGAGATTGAACACGATTGCTGATCAAAGTCCATAATGGTTTCAATGAAGCAGGGAAAACATCTCCATGAATAGACCAAGGATCTGGAAAAAAGATACCTCCTTTGGTATCATTTCTCATAGCATTCATACTTCCAATAATACCTGATTCAATATTGCTTTGACTGAGTACTTCCCAAATTTGTTTGTGCTTTAGTTTGTGCGCATCTCCAAGATTAAAAATCTGATGTTCGGCATGGCTTTTACCGGTATGTGCAGTTACCCATTGGATCCAGGGTTCTATTTTTTCGTATTCTTCCTCACTCCTGGTTTGCAAATAACTAAACGAATGCTCCAATTTCTTGAAGTTAGGCATTTTGCCTTCATCGATTAAGTGTTGGATGATAGGATTGGAAACTTCATTTAGTTCCAATTGGATGACTCGCTTGTATTGTTTGCTTAACATTATTTGTAACTGCAAATTTAATAGAATATTCCAGCTAAAAATGCTGCCAGCCCTGAGCTTTTAAGTCCAATATTTTTCCTCCAGAGGTGTGAAGTTTTAAACCTTGGTCCTTTTCTACAATATCGCCAATGATAAATACATCTGGCATAAATTTCACCAAATCCAAATCTTTAGGTGATACAGTAAAAAGCAATTCATAATCTTCACCTCCGTGCAATGCCACAGTAAGCGGATCAATGTTGAATGAAATGGCTTTTAATTGGGATTCTTGATGGATAGGAATATTGGTTTCCTCAATAAAAAGACCTACTTGCGAGCATTGAGCAATATGAAAGAGTTCCGAAGCCAAACCATCTGAAATATCTATCATCGATGTTGGACGAAGTTTTTTAGCATGGAAATAATCAACAGCATCTTTCCTCGCCTCTGGCTTTAATATGCATTCAATGAGATAGGAAGCATTATCAAGATCTGGCTGCACCGTTGGATGCTCTATATAAATCTGCTTTTCTCTCTCAAGTAACTGAAGACCCAGATAGGCACCGCCTAAGTATCCGGTCACGCAAATGATGTCACCAGGTTTTGCTCCATTTCTATAGCATACCTGATCTTTTCCTGTGGTACCAATGGCCGTTACACTTATTGTCATTCCCTTCGGTGAAGAAGTGGTATCTCCTCCCACAAGGTCAACATTATATTGTTCGCATGCGAGCAAAATCCCGGCATACAATTCTTCCAGAGCTTCAACGGAGTATTTGCTGGAAATGGCTATTGAATAGGTAATCTGTTTAGGGATTCCATTCATAGCGTATATGTCCGATAGGTTAACAACTACAGACTTATAACCCAAGTGTTTTAAAGGCGTATAAACCATGTCAAAATGTATCCCTTCTACCAACAAGTCGGTGGAGATTAAAGTATATTCATCTCCAGAATCAATAACAGCGGCATCATCACCTACTCCCATCACAGATGACTTTTGATTTAGAGCAAAGTCTTTGGTCAAATGCCGGATCAAACCGAATTCACCCAATTTATTTACATCAGTTCTTTTATCTTCAGCCATCTGTGTTTAAAGTTTCTTGTATGATTTTCCAAAGATTGTCCTTTGTGTCCAATTTTGCAAAACAATGAATTTGTTTGTCTTTCGAATAATTGAGTAATGCCAGCTCGTAACAATTAAGATAGATGCTTCTGTCCTTATTGCTCCTCCGTGCCCCATACTTTACATCGCCTTTGATAGGGTGCCCCATTCCTGCCAACTGACATCTGATTTGGTGAAAACGCCCAGTTTCAAGTTCGATTCTTAAAATAGAATATCTTTCCAATGCTTTGATTAGCTCAAAATGTAGAATCGCCTCCTTTCCTTTTGGGTTTTCTGCATCAACAATCCTTGCTTTCCTCGAAGATTTATCATGAAGCAAAAATTGTTTTAAAATTCCTGATTTCTTATCTACAATCCCTTCCACAAGGGCCAGATATGATTTCTTTAAATTGGTCTCAGTTTTTTGTTCTTGAAAATGCGAATTTGCCTTTTTACCCTTTGACATCAAAATCAATCCGCTTGCCGGACGATCTAATCTCGTAAGCAAGTGCAGTTTTGTTTTGGTATAAATTTCTGCCAATTGCAGTGCAGATGAATCATTGGATAGATCAGCTTGAGAAGGCAGACCTGCAGGTTTGTCAAATACCAAAAAATGATGGTCGTTCCAGACAATTCTGTCCGAGATTTTAAATTCTAACTTACTCAACTTCTTCAAAGTCTGTGAATCCATCTTCATTGGATTCCAATTCCTTTTCCTGAGGTGGTTTCAATGCATTTGATTTGAATGCAAATCTGTAGATGACAAATAATACCACTCCGAGTACCAAATACTTCATAGTGCAAAAATAATACAAGCAAGGAACAAACTTGGTGTGTTAATCAAGCATTATTGAAGATGTTAAAGCCTTTGTTTTACATCCTTTGGGCACAGTTTTCGCACTAATTATTTATTCCTAAAGTCGAATGACATGAAAATAAGAAGCCAAATCCTGAGAGTTCTTACTCTTAGCCTGATCTCTTTGTTCAGTACTGCGATCATTTCACAAGATTGCTGCAACGAGCTATCCTTAATTTCTGATGTAAATGAAAGTGCAGACCTAGTCAAATCAATAGAAAGTGACAATGCATTGTTTGTAGCTTTTAATTCCTCTTCAAATACGGTTCTTGAAGGTCGAAGAGCAAGTGTTCTAAGAATTGAAGATGATGGAACAGTTGCATGGAGAAAATTATTTGACCCAAATATCGAGGTCTGGAATATGGTTGAATCTGAAAATGATGGTTTCTTTTTAATGGGTAGAACTTTACCAGTCTCATTTATGGGAAGCTTTCAAGACAATCAATCTTGGCTTGCTCATATTAGAAAAGATGGAACAGTTGACTTTACAAGACGGTTAGACAACTTTGGCAGAGAAGCCATTTTTCAGCTTGTAAACCACAATAATGCTGTTGATCAAAGTTCACCGTATTTCATGACTACCACAAAGAATTCTGGCTCTGTTGGATCTTTGGATGAAGTTATTTTGCACAATCTTGATGAATCAGGAAACATTGTGTGGTCTATAAGTTACGACTATAAAACAGACGACCAATTTGGCGCTGGTCTCTTGGATCTCCAAGATGGGAATTTATTATTGTTGGGTAGCGTGCATCCGGGTTTTGGGTGTTTCGCAATGAAAGTCTCAGGAGAAACCGGAGAAGTGATGCAAACCCATGATGCATCCGGTTCTGCAAATGGTCTTTATTATTCAGCATATGAATATTCTGACGGTAGAATTTTATTATTTGGTTATGTGGATGATACTGGAACAGAAACATACAACAATGGAATCATAACCTTGCTCGATGAAAATCTCAATATTCTAAGTTCAATATTTGTCGATGAACTTCAGAGAATAGGCAGAGGTATGCGACAGGTTTATGGTGATTCGAATGAATTGGTATATGCAGCAACGCAAACCATTAATGGCGAACTGAGAATATTTACTGTTCGTAGAGTAGATGATCAGATTTCAATTGAAACCTCTAAGACTATTCCAAATCAAGTAGTAACATCAGGAGCCGATTTAACATTGAATGGTGATAATCTTGTATTGACAGCTACCGTTGAAAATCCTGATTCCGATACATTTGAAGATTTGGATATTCTTCTTGGAAGATTTGATGCAAGCTTGTCTTCTGAATGTCTGCAAGACGTGTCTTTAAATGAAGTATCCATTGAGGTTGAAGCATCAAATCCTGATGTCATAACTTTTGCACCCTCAGATCCCATCATAACAGAAGATATTGATATTCTTGATGCAGGAATTGTCATTGGTCCTTTTTGTCAATTTATGGATGAGATTTGCGACAACGGCATAGACGACGATGGTGACGGATTGATAGATTGTGATGACCTTGACTTGTTTAATGACTGTTGTTGTCTTCCTCCTCAAACCATTGACATTGGAGGACCAATTATAGCTTGTGCAGGCACACCAATTGGCTTAAAGCCAGGACCATTGTATTCAATGGGTATTTGGACGGATGCTGATGGAAATGTTATTTCAGAAGAAGTAGTAGTGAGTGTAGATCAACCTGGCACATATACTTTTTCTACCACCGATCAATGCGGAAACGAAATATTCGATAACATAGAAGTCATCTTTGTTGAGGTGATGGAAAGCAATACTGCTTTTGAGATTTGTGAAGGACAAAGCGTAGAAGTCAATGGAAACGTATACACTGAATCAGGTGAATATTCTGAATCATTGGTTTCTGTCTTTGGCTGCGACAGTATCGTAAACTTTACAATCGAAGTGTCAGAGTCTTTTGAAAGCAATATCAATGAATCTCTTTGTGCAGGATCGGAGATAATTATCAATAATCAAGCATATAATCAAGCTGGAAATTTTACACAGACATTGACAAGCACGATAGGCTGTGATAGCATAATAAATATCACAATTACTGAAGAGCCATCTGTTAGTCAAACAGAGATGTTCAGCATATGTCCAGGTGACCAAATCATTGTAAACAATCAGGCATACAATCAGCCTGGAACATACCAAACAGTTGTTTCTGCTACCAGTGGCTGTGATACCATTCTAAACATCATTATCGAAGAGGAACCAGCGGTAAGCATCACTGATGAATTCACACTTTGCCCTGGCGAACTCGTAATCGTAAATAATCAAGCATACAACCAATCGGGAAGCTACACAACAACCATTGCCTCCACAGAGGGTTGTGATACATTGCTGAATTTCACCATCGTAGAAGGTGCAGCGCAAGAGAGCGAGGAGCAGTACAGCATATGTCCAGGTGAAGCCATTGAAGTGAGTGGACAGACATTTAATCAACCGGGCACCTATCAAATCACAATTGACAATGGAGGATCATGCCCAGATATTGTCAACGTGATTATTAGTGAAAATCCTGCCAGCACATCCGTCGAATCGTTTTTGATCTGTGATGGTGAAAGTGTCATTGTGAATGGCCAAGTGTACAATCAAGCAGGGACATTTGAAGAATCATTAACAGCAGTCAATGGTTGTGACAGTATAATTACATTTTCGATTTCTATTGAAGGAAATTTGGGTTCTGAAGAATTTTATTGCGTTCCTTTTGGAGAATCGATAACAGTCAATGGTGAAACGTATACAGGTAGCGGTACTTATGAACAAATTTTCACGACTATGAGTGGTTGTGATAGTATACTAACCATTAGATTACTAGATGTTGAATCTGTAGTACATTATGATATGGATGATTGCGATGCATTGATCGGATTTGAAAACAATCAATACACAGAATTTACAGCAACTTATCCAAATGGTGTATCATGTGGAAACGTTTCTGCAAGCCATCTTTATAGAGATAATCCTGAGACGAATATCCACTCATGTACCCCAGGTATCAATGGGACGGAAGCCGTCTGCGTTTCATCTATGGAAGCATGTGACTTTAATGAAAACTCAGACCAGAAAGTAGTCTTCGATGTAACCATTAGCCCGGAGGCAGGTGAACAAATTACATTATCTCTCCTTAGATTTTTTCAAAACGCCCCTGAGAATTTCGATTGGATAGATGGAGATACCGGACTAAATAATTATCCAACACTTTATGGAGTTAGGATACTGAAAAATGGTTCAGAAATATATCGCCAAACCGATGTACCTGCTGAGAATTCATGGACCGAAGAAAGCTATGATTTTTGCGGTGATCCAGAATTTTCGGTAACAGAAGAAACAATCTTTACTTTTGAGTTACTTGCATACTGTCTGATAGGAAATGACTCAGAAGTAACAGCTTGGGATCTCGATGAAATCCAAATATTTACCTATTGTTCGACAGGTACGTCCAATAGGTTAATCTCTGGTTCTTTAATCTCCAATACCATCATCCCGATGGAGAATGTGCAAGTATCCCTTGAGAGTGAAAACAATCTACACACAACATTTACAGATGAAGAGGGCAGGTACACTTTCGAGAATATTCCTGGACAGGAAAACTATGAACTTTATCCATCAAAAGACGAAGATCATTTAAATGGTGTAAGTACCCTCGATCTGGTTATCATCCAAAGGCATATTTTAGGTATCCAAGAATTGCGTTCACCTGATTTGTACATTGCAGCAGACGCAAATGGAGATAATAAAATTTCTACCATTGACTTGATTGAAATTAGAAAATTAATTTTGGGCGTCAATGATTCATTTCAAGGAAATCAAAGTTGGAATTTCATTGATGCAAGTGCACAAATGAATACATTAAATGCATTCGAAATTCCGAACTACATACATTACCATGTTTGGGATGAACAAATGTCGGATGCAAATTTTACAGCCATCAAGATAGGAGATGTTGATTACAGTGTTCAATACTTTAATCAACAAGCAATTGACTCCAGAGAAGTCGTCCAAGTAAAATA
>JAHDDD010000184.1 GCA_020629535.1 Saprospiraceae bacterium | reverse complement strand
GGAAAGCCATCCCGATTTGGTCCCGATACATCGGGATAAATTGGGAGTGGGAGCCAGCCCTGGAGGGCCGCTTTAAATCGGGATGATTTTTTGGATTCGATTTTCATCCAGGAAAAAGGAATAGAAATATTTACTTGACATTGTACTAGTTAAATAAATTCAATTCAAAAAATCGGTCGTGCATATTAAATAAAATTTGACGACATTTGCGCCTTGCAAATTACGACCTAATGGAAATCAGAAATATCGCCATCATTGCCCATGTCGACCATGGGAAGACCACATTGGTTGACAATATCCTTCACGCCACCAAGGTATTTCGTGACAACGAAGATACAGGTGAGCTCATCATGGACAGCAATGATCTTGAGAAAGAAAGAGGGATTACCATCTTTTCAAAGAATGCCGCTGTTGAGTATAAAGGTGTGAAAATCAATGTGATAGACACACCAGGTCACTCCGATTTTGGTGGAGAAGTAGAAAGAGTATTGCGTATGGCCGATGGTGTTTTGCTATTGGTGGATGCATTTGAAGGGCCCATGCCACAAACTAGATTTGTGCTCAAGAAAGCTCTCGAACTTGGGCTCCGACCCATGGTAGTCGTCAACAAAGTCGACAAGGAAAACTGCCGTCCTGATGAGGTGCACGAGGCGGTTTTTGAGCTCTTTTTCCAATTAGATGCCAGTGAGGAACAGTTGGAATTCCCAACTTTTTATGGTTCTGGGAAGCAAGGCTGGTTCAATGTAGAAAATGTTCAGTGTGAAGATATCACTCCACTTCTCGACGGAATTCTAGAGCATGTACCTCCACCAAAAATTGAAGAAGGCACACTGCAAATGCAAATTACTTCTTTGGAATACTCCAGTTTTCAAGGCAGGATTGCAATTGGAAGAATCAATCGAGGTTCTATCAAAGAAGCTCAAAGAATAGCCTTGTGCAAGAGAGACGGTACTGTTCAAAATCACAAGGTGAAAGAGCTTTTCATTTTCGAAGGGATGGGAAAGAAGAAGGTATCAGAGGTGTCTGCTGGTGACCTGTGTGCGATCGTTGGTATGGAAGGTTTCAATATTGGAGAGACCATTACGGATTTAGAAAATCCAGAAGCCTTGCCATTGATTAATATTGATGAACCAACGATGAATATGACCATTGGTATAAACAATTCACCATTCTTAGGAAAGGAAGGAAAGTTTGTTACCTCTCGTCACATCAAAGATAGGCTAGATGCAGAATTGGAACGAAATCTTGCATTAAGAGTTGAGCCAACGCTAAGTGCAGATACATATCTTGTATTTGGCCGTGGTATCATGCACTTGGGTGTATTGGTCGAAACCATGAGACGGGAAGGATATGAATTGACTGTTGGTCAGCCCCAGGTGTTAACCAAAGAAATCAACGGACAAAAGCACGAACCATATGAAAATTTGGTTGTGGATGTGCCAGAAGAATTCAGTGGGAAAGTGATCGATTTGGTCACGCAAAGGAAAGGTGAGATGCTCGTCATGGAATCCAAAGGAACGATGCAGCATTTGGAATTTGATATTCCTTCAAGAGGCTTGATTGGTCTTCGATCCATTATGCTAACTGCGACTGCGGGTAATGCCATCATGGCACATCGTTTTTCAGAGTACAAACCATGGAAAGGAGAAATTCCGGGTCGTGTTAACGGAGTGTTGATAGCAAAGGATAAAGGTATGGCCACTCCATATTCAATTGATAAATTACAAGCGAGAGGGAAGTTCTTCATCGACCCGGGAGTGGAAGTTTATGCAGGTCAGATTCTTGGAGAGAATACCAGATCTGATGATTTAATTGTCAATGTAACGGAAGGTAAAAAGTTGACAAACATGAGAGCTTCTGGTTCTGATGACAGTAACCGAATCGCTCCTAAGATTGAAATGTCATTGGAAGAATGCATGGAGTACATTGATTTTGATGAGAGAATTGAAGTAACGCCAGAGAGTATACGTTTAAGAAAATCTGTACTTGATCACAATCAAAGAAAAAGGGAAAAGGTCAAACTACAACAGGTCTAAGGTCAAATTTTCACAAATTTGCCGAGCCAAAGTAAATTGGCATCCTTTGAGATTCGAAGTAGATAAATTCCTGGTAACAATTCATCAACCTCTAGGGTCGAGTTGAATTCGGTGTCTATTAGGTATTGTCCATTGATGTTCAATACTTGAACTTTTGCTCCAGCTATATTTTCTTGAATTTGGATGTTGAGTAATTGATGTGTCGGGTTGGGGTAGAGTGTAACAGAAATCGATTCCAATTCTTTGGTGCTGCTCAATAGATCTTCACCATCACAATCTTCGTCGATGCCGTTGTTTGCAATTTCTGGGGCGCCTGGGTAAATTTCGGGATTCTCATCATCACAATCTCCACCTTCGTCGATGAAGCCAAGTGGCTGCCCGCATGTTTCGATAAATTCTTCACCTCCGTATCCATCTTCATCTATGTCGAGGTAAAAGATGGTCGTAGGTAGTCCTTCGTCAATTTCGCCATTACAGTTATTATCGATACCATCGCAATCTTCGGCTGCACCCGGATTGATGTTGAAATTGTTGTCATCGCAATCTTCATCAGAATGGAAGCCGTCACCATCACCATCGATTATTTCGATGATTCCATCACAGTCTTCATCGATATCGTTGTTTGGAATTTCTATGGCATCAGGATTGATTTCTGGATTGGTGTCGTCGCAGTCAAAGTTTGAATTGAAGCCATCTCCATCTTGATCGACAATTTCGTCCTCGCCATTACAGTCTTCGTCTACACCATTGTTCGGTATTTCGTATGCGTCAGGATTGATCAATGAATTAGAATCGTCACAATCGCCATTGATATCAACATATCCGTCAGGTGCGAAACAATCTTGGACACTTACATCGCTGCCAAATCCGTCCCCATCTTGATCAAGATAATAGACATTGGTGCCTCCATCTTCATCAATCAGTTGATCGCAGTCGTTGTCAATAAGGTCACAAATTTCGGCTGCCGCCGGATTGATTTCCGGATTATTGTCATCACAATCACCACTTGTTTCTACAAATCCAGGTGGAGCTGTGCAAAGCTCAACGATAATGCTGCCACCAAATCCATCTCCATCAAAATCTTGATAGAATGTGTTTAAAATGGCATCTTCGTCGATACTGTTGTTACAATTATTGTCGATGCCATCGCAAAGTTCGTCTGCATCAGGATGAATCAACGGATTCGTATCGTCACAATCTCCTGGTTGGGTGGAAAAACCTGGTGGTTGATTGCAAGAAATAACAGATATGTTCGAACCAAATCCATCGGCATCAAGATCTTGGAAATATTCATTCAAAAGACCTTCGTCAATTTGACCATCACAATTGTTGTCAGCGCCATCGCATACTTCAATACCGTTAGGGCTAACAGCTGGGTTCAAATCATTACAATCACCAGATAATAAGACGAATCCATCTGGTGGAACACAATCCATGATGACAATATTACTACCAAAACCATCGCCGTCAAGATCTTGGTAGAAACTGATTTGGGTCGTGCCTTCATCGATTTGTGAATTGCAATTATTGTCTATTCCATCGCATGTTTCTAAGGTGCCAGGATTTACGTTTGGATTGAAATCATCGCAATCTCCAGGTAGGGTAGAGTAGCCCGGCGGCAGCGTGCAATCTGTGATGGTTTGCTGACCACCATATCCGTCAAAGTCGCTGTCAAAATAGTAAACATTGAGGGTGAGGCCCTCGTCGATCTGGCCATTGCAGTTGTTGTCAATCAGATCGCAAAGTTCTTCAGAGGCGGGACTTATGTTTGGATTGTTGTCATTACAGTCTCCCGTAAGAGATACAAATCCATCAGGTCGGATGCAATCAACAACCGAGATACTGCTTCCATAACCATCGCCGTCTAAATCTTGAAAGTATTCTTCCGGTCCAACGCCTTCATCAATGTTTCCGTTACAATTATTATCAATTTGATCGCATACCTCCAATGCTGCGGGATTGATGTTCGGATTGTTGTCATTGCAATCTCCACTTAAGAGCACATAACCAAATGGAACGGTACAATCTTGGGTTGCTGTAGTACTTCCATAGCCGTCGCCATCCAAGTCTTGGTAGTAGGTTTGGAACAATACACCTTCATCTATTTGATTGTTACAATTGTTGTCTTGGTTGTCGCAAATTTCAGGTGCTCCGGGATATATATTTGGATTATTATCATTGCAATCTCCTGAGATTTCTACAAAGCCACTAGGTTGAAAACAAGCAATGAAAGATTCTGATGAACCGAATCCATCTTCATCTGCATCTCGGTAATAAATGTTTTGCACATTTTCATCGACCAGTCCATCGCAATTGTTGTCAATGCCATCGCAAATTTCAATGGCACCAGGGAAGACATTTGGATTGTTGTCATTACAATCTTCCGCCTCTTCAAAGCCGTCTTCATCATTGTCAACGATGGTGTTGTTTTCGCAGATCCATGGAAAGCCATCAAACCGTGTTAGAGATGTGATCGCTCCTTCTCCAAATTGGTTGACCCATCTGAATCGTAAGTCCGGTCCATTGAATGTGATGTCAGAAACTGTGAAACTTTCACCCCATTGACTTTCTCCTTCGATCGTAAAATCTTGACAATTTATTTTTATGTGAAGGTCACCATTGGGCATGTTTTGTTGGGTGTTGATATTGTAGCAGAGATAATATCCACCCATGGACATATCTTCGAATCTGGTATTTTGATCTAAATAGGAATAGACCCTGACTTGATCAGTATCTTCATCATAAATCCATTCCACCACACCATCCCAAATTGACCCAGCACAATTATCCCATGCCTGACCACTGTTCTGATTGGTCGCTTGAATTTGCGCTCGGAACCTACCTGTGAAATTACAAATGCAGTTATCTGTTCCATCAATGCCATCACAATTCTCATCGATTCCGTTACCGGGAATTTCTATGGCATCTGGATTAATATCCGGATTGGAATCATCACAGTCAATGCCCGCAATGAAACCATCATTGTCAAGATCATTTGGACAACTAACCCTCAGCGTATACGATGTATTAGAACCGAAATCGCCATCGACAATTAGATAGTACTCTTCTCCTTCTTGTAATGTTACGGTGATAATATCAGGTGCCGTAGGACTTATGTTATCTGAAGTGGCTATGCAGTCATTTTGATTACAACTGGAAAGAAGGAACATGTCCATATCAAAACCTGTTGGAACTCCCGTAACGGAAAAGGTGTATGTGTCGGTGATGGGCGCATTAAATATAAATACCCTTTCAAAACCAGTAAGATTTATGAATTGACCATTACAATATGTGTCTACGGGCAGAAAATCTTGAGCCGGTCCTTGAATGTCAATGGGGTCACTATTCTCAACATAAATTTGTTGGCCACACGTTATGGGTTCATAGAAGTTACAACTTAGATTTCCAGCCGGGCAATCAATGGCTAAGACATAATTGCTTTGAGATCCTCCATCACCATCCACTACCAAAGTGTATTCTTGACCAGCCGTCAGATCAATGGTAAATAGATCTGGAACTGAACCATCGGCACCGTCGGAACTTGCAATGCAATCATTCTCATTACAGTTGACCATTAGAAACATATCCATATCCTGACCAGCAAGTACATCTTGTAACTCAAAGGTGTATGCGCCAGTAGTTGGTGGTGTAAATTTGAATATTCTTTCAAGCCCAGTGAGGTTTATGAATTGACCATTGCAGTAGGTGTCCACGAAATCAAAACCAGGCGGATAATTTATATTGGAGTTATCTACATAAAGTGATTGTGCACAAAATACGTAATCGAAAAAGTTGCAATCCCAGTCCATTGCAGAGGTGGAAAACTTGATTTCATTTGTACTCGAGGAATGGAGATTTATTTGGAATGCATTGAATAATAGCATCACCCCTAAAATCCGCCATCGGAATTTAGAATTTGGCTTATTTATTCCCAGGATATTACATTCCATTTAGTCTTCGTAATAGTAGAGTGATATGGTTTGAGATAAAAGTCAATGAGTTTTTTTCATAATTCATTGATTATCAATATAAGATATCAATTTTTATACCTCCAATCACCATTTTTCACTATAACGCCAATTTCAAACAAACGTCCACCCGAATTTAACTTTTTCCTTATGATTTTGATCATAAAATCTCTTGGAATACATTTTTTGCAGATTCTCAGAGGCAAAGCGTAGAAAAATTGAGGTTTTTAGAGCATTTTCTTATTTATATTGTAGTAAGAATTGATTTATGATTAGCGGAATTTTCAATGCTTTTGCCAATTATCTCCGAGCTTTTTCAGCCATCGGAAAATATAGTTTGTGGAAACACATGTTTGCCTTGGGTGGTCTGAGCATGGCAGTAGGATATGCTCTTTTTAGTATCATCTGGAAAAAATCTGAAGCGCTCGGAGAGTGGCTCACTAGCTGATACAAATGGGAGAGAGGAAGCCAATTGGTTGATGGCATTTCTGGTTGGGCGACTTGGTTGATATTGACCATATTGACCATTTTGCTATTCAAATATATCATCCAAATCATTGCAGCACCTATCATGTCTTCCATGTCAAATAAAATTTTGAATCAGCTTGAATCAGGAACAAGATCAGAAGTAGGATTTATGGCCAGCACAATGAGAGGCCTTCGAATTTCATTGGGCAATTTATCGAAAGAATTGATCATCACCGTGTTTTTATTGTTGGTCAGTCTCGTACCTGTTATTGGTATTGCCTCATCTATATTAATTTTTCTTCTTTCCTCTTATTATGCTGGCTATGGAAACCTGGATTACTACATGGAGCATTATTTCAATGTCAGTGAAAGTAAAAAGTTCATAAAACAAAACAGGGGAATAGCACTAGGTAACGGTGTTGTATTTGTCTTGATCTTAAGTATTCCTGTGCTGGGTTGGTTTTTGGCGCCAGCCTTAGGTGGGATAGCTGCTACCTTATCAGGTCACGAAGCTATGAAAAAGTCATTGCCCGTTTAAATATTTTCAATATGTATTTTACAAAGGAGTATCTCAGTTTTTTTAAAGCATTAGAAAAGAACAATAATAAAGAGTGGTTTCATGACAACAAGAAGAGCTATGAGGAACATGTACGGAAACCCATGTTGGCGTTGGTTGGTGATCTTATCGTAGAAATGCAAAAAACAGATGAAGCTTTCAATCCTGATCCGAAAAAGTGCTTGAGTAGAATCAATCGTGACATCAGATTTTCGAAAGATAAGACACCTTATAATACCCATCTATGGGCGCATATCACCAAAGGGTCAAAGATGGATCCATTGCCAGGCATTGCTTTTCGTTTTACTACAGAAGATGCAGGGGTCATGTCAGGATTTTACAATCCACCAAAGGAGCGATTGCTCGCCATCAGGAATATCATCAAGAATGACCATAAGACATTCAAAAAACTGAGAAGCAGTAAAAAATTTATAGATAGTTTTCAGACAATTAAAGGTGAAGCGAACAAAAGAATTCCACCTGAATTCAAAGAGCTGTTTGAGACCGAACCATTGATTGCCAATAAGCAATTTTACTATATCAATCTGCAAAAAGCAGATTTCGTGACCTCCAAAAACCTTAAAAAGGATATTCTTAATCTGTGGAAAGCAGCCAAGCCACTCAATGATTTTCTTTCTGGTGCTTAGAAAATAGCAAGCTTGTGTGTTGTTCTGGTGCTTGAAGTTTCTAATAGCAAAATATAGACTCCTGACTCAAAATTCGAAACGTCAAATATATGTTTTTGACCCTCCACCTTTTTCTTTACTATTTGTCTGCCATTTGCATTGAAGATGCTGATGGTCTCAATATTGCTTCCTTGCCATTCAATGCTTACTTGATCCAATGCAGGATTTGGAAAGATCATAACTTGTAGTTCTTCTAAAATCTCCGTTGATGATTGAATATCAATAATAAACGTTGTATCAATCGAACAATTAAAGGCATCAACCAACTGACAGCTGTATGTGTCAGGAGCTAAATTTTCAAATTCAAAAACATTGCCATTCTGAGCCATGTTCTGGAATAAAAGAAAATAAGGACCTAAGCCTCCGGTCGGTGCCACTCGAAACTGACCATTGTTTTGACCTGCTTCTGCATTTGTAATGTTTATATTAAAGAACATTTCTGGTGGAGATGGTACCT
>JAHDDD010000183.1 GCA_020629535.1 Saprospiraceae bacterium | reverse complement strand
TATCGGATTTCCCTTGCCTTCGAGTATTTGGATTCCTTGATTATTGCAATGGTCAACATTTATATGACCAGCATTTTTTCCTGTCTGACTTATTACTTTGAGAGATGGTAGATATTGTAGGATTTCATCATTGATTGATGTTCTTGTTCTTATCAAAATCAATGCTTCAGGATCGTTCATAAGCATTGAATGTAATTGGGAATCTGGCTGGTATGCATTCACAACCGTAACCTCATGGCCATCCAACAATTTGAAAACCTCTAAATCAGGAATACAATTTTGATAATCATCAAGAATGGTAATTCTCATAAAGATCGTTTAATAATAAACAAATCCATCCATTAGTTTTCTGGCAGTTCTGTACGTTCCCGCACTTTCTATATTGAAATCCAGTCCTGTTCCAGATGTTTTCAGTTCGATAGGCATTGATCCTGATTGATGTTCAAGCGTATACATATCACCGTCAGGGTGTGTGACCAATTCTGCAGCGATGGTGCCTTCACACTTTGAAGATGCCGTTACACAAACAGCTCCACTCACTGCGTGGGTCGGATGAAAAGATTTAGGGGTAAAATAAAGAGATCGTATATTTCCACCTTCCTTAGGTTCCGTCAACAACCCAATTTTTGGCAACACACTTTTTGAGACATCTCCCATTCCAGCTTTCTGAGCGACTTCACATCTAATGCTTTCCAGTTGTGCCATGAGCTCCCTTCTGGATTCAAAAAAGTTGCCTTTTTCTAGTCCCGTTAATCCAAAGTCAGATGCTCGCATATGAATCATCAAGTTTCCTGCATCAAACATTGTCAAATCAAAGCCTTGGACTGTATCTTTTAAATTTCCTGTAGGAAAAAGTTTTCCGGTGGCTCCACCTTCAACACCTTTTAGCCTCATCAAAATGGGAGAGCCCATGCCTGGAACTCCGTCAATGCTCAGTTCACCATTTGTATAATTAACCTTCCCATTTTTTACATCTACCTGCATTTCAGCAATTGAATTGGTATTGATGTTATATACATTGACGATATTCTTCCCTTCTTTAATGTCCATTAATTTTCTTTCTATGGCAAAAGGTGCAACTCCTGACATCATATTCCCACAAGTTGGCTTTGTATCTACAATAGATTCATTGATAAAAACTTGAGCAAATAAATAATCAACATCAATACCTGGTCGTTCAGATGGTCGAACCATTACAACTTTACTCGTTACTGTTTTGGCTCCACCAATCCCATCTATTTGGTTGGCATCTGGTGAGCCCATGATGCGAAGCAAAATCTCATCACGCAAATTGGGATCATCAGGTAAATCTCTCATATCAAAGAAAGGACCTTTGGAAGTGCCCGCACGCATATAGATCACCGGTAATTTCTTCATATCAATCCTTGAGGTAATTCAAGATTAAGAAAATGACTGAATATCATCAACAAAGCAACACCACCAAAAGTTAACAGAGCAGTTTGCAACCAGCTCGTATTTGCTTTGAATGTAAAAAAGAAAACAAAGAATAAAATGATCGCAGGAATAAACCCCAAAATCACACTCAGCAAATACAAACCACCTACCCAAACCAGTGGTTCGTACCAAGCAGATTTAAATGTGCCAGGTTCTGCTACCAATTCGGTATCAAATATTTCTGGTCGCTCTTGTCTATCATTTAGATAGTAATAAAACAACAATGCAATGAATGGCAAAAGTACAATGGAGATGGCCATCGGAAATACTCCACCCAAAAATGATTGTTGTATTGAATCCCAAAGATTAATAATAATAAAAATGCCGATTACTGATGCAAACAAAATTTGTGGAGCAAGTTTAATTTTTTGCTTTAATCCTTTCTCAATTAGTTCTGCATTTTCATCGACAGAACCACCTCTACGACTAAAGTAAATGGAAAGCAAAGTAAGAATGAGTATCACTATTACTCCTGGCCTGAAAAACATATTAAATCCATAGAATTGGACCGACATGTTGAGATAACTTTCTGCTTGTGTAGCCAAAACAAATCCTATGAGAAAGGCCGGCCTTGACCAACCAAATCTTTTCATAAAAATACCAAGCATACCGAAAATCAAAAGCACCCACAGGTCAGCGATATCTTTTGTCGCTTGAAAGGCCGCGAAACTGATCACCATGATCATGAAGGGCGCCAAGAGAGAAAATTTAATCCTTGTCAATTGAGAAATTGGACCTGCCAAAAGAAGAGACAATCCTGCTCCCAGTACATTGGCTATGGCAAGTGACCATATGATAGTATATGTCAGATCTATATCTTTGGTAACCATACTCGGCCCTGCTTCTATTCCAATCAATACCATTCCTCCAAGGAATACCGCCATTGATCCCGAACCCGGAATACCGAATAATAAGGTGGGCATGAGTGCGCCTCCTTCTTTTGCATTATTTGCTGATTCAGGGGCGATGACTCCTCTAATATCTCCTTTTCCAAATTGAGATTTATCACTACTTGTTTGCACTACATGACCGTATGCGATCCAATCAACAACAGAACCTCCCATCCCAGGAATGGCTCCAACTATTGTCCCAATGCCTGAACATCTTAAAGCCAACCATTTATTTTTTAGTAAATCTTTGATGCCTACAAACCAACCTCCTTTGTCAAGTTTTGCACCTTCAGCAATGGCAGTATCCTTTCTGAATAGTTCTGAAATTTCCGGAAAAGCAAAAATAGAAAGCGCAACGATCACTAGGGGAATTCCATCATATAGATAATTGATACCGAAGACCATTCTATATTCACCTGTAGCTGGTGCTGCGCCAATCGAACCAATAAGCAAACCCAATCCACATGCGATGACTCCCTTAATTACACTTTTCCCCGAAAGGGAGCCCACCATTGAAATTCCAAAAATGGCCAGCATAAAAAGTTCTGCAGATCCAAATAACAAGATCATTGGTCTTGCGATTTGAACAAAAAATGTAAGAATCAATGCTCCAAATAATCCACCAAAAAGAGAAGAAGAAAAAGCCGCAGCTAGTGCTCGTGATGCCTGCCCTTTCTTAGCAAGAGCAAACCCATCCAATACGGTTGCCTGACTGGAACTACTACCGGGAATCCCCATCAACACAGAAGTAAAAGTGGCAGAGGTGGGAATTACCGCAACGAGTCCAACCAATGTCGCCAGTGCTGATACCTCGTCCATACCATAAATAAATGGGAGCAACAAAGACAATCCTGCGATTCCTCCTAAGCCAGGAAATACTCCAATCACCAAACCCAACAAGACACCCATGACCAGAAATGGAAAATTCTCTGGCGAAAAAAGTGTCTGAAAAGCCTGTAGCACAAGGTCAAGCATAAATGATTGGACTTTAAATATTTAATTGAAATTTTTCTCTGAGCCAGTTTTTCATATACTGCTTTTCTTCCTGATCAACATTGGTCGCTAATTCGAAAATTTTATCTGCGCCACTCCCAACTACTTGTTCGTATAGCCCCAATGCTTTGACTTTTGTTTCCTTATATTTTGCGTCTGACTTCATTCCTACAATTCCATCTTGTAGCAATTTTACAATTTCATCTGGTGTTTCTTTTGGAGTCAATAATAATTTCATTCCTCCAAATCCAGCAGACATAAATGCAAACCAGGTATCCCATTTAATTCCTTGGAGATCGTAACCAAGCTGCGCATACACCTCTCCGAAATGTGGCAAGTCTGGAAAGCTTGGATCACGTATCAGTTCACCTTGATTATTCAATGCGCCAAAGCTAAAGAGAGGAATGGCCTCTCCACTCTCCACCAAGGGTACCACGTTTTTCAAATATGCAGATGATGTTTGGTAGTCAATCAAAACTTCTCCCCTTTCAAAAGCCAACCGACCTGCACCTCTGCCGCGAAAGCCAAACACTGCCTGAACCTTCATTTCCAATAAATCGAATGAGAACATAGGAACAAGGTCAAGTGAAGTGGGTCCTTGGCTTGCATATTTTAGTGGTACATCTTTGATCTTCGAAATCTCAGAAGCATCTTTGATACCTAGTGACGGTGAGCAGTATACGACACCGCCTGTTGGGTAAGCCATGACAGGCTGGTAATCTTGATAATCATATCTCACTCTGGGATCATCAAGCAGATACGGCATCTGTGTCGTGCCCGAAGTACCCAAGAGCATCAACCCATCTGGTTTAACATTATCTGCAAAATAATTGGCTCCTTTGATTGATCCACCTCCTGGGATATTGGAAACTATAATGACCGGATTACCTTCTATGTGGTCTGTAAAAAAAGGTGCATTAAATCGCGCCCAAGTATCTCCACCTCCACCCTCTTTGAAAGGAATGACCCATTGAATGGTTTTGTTTTTAAAATAATCATCTGTTATCAATGATGAAGAACCTTTGTTATCTGCTGTAATTTCAATGTTTCCAATATTGGAATAAAATTGATAGCCAAAAAAGGCTACAAGAAAAAGGACGGATAATACTATACTTTGAACGAATTTATTGTTCATCATTGAATTTTGAAGCTGCCGATTGCCCTGCTATTTTCCCAAACACTGCACCTGAAGTTAAGCCCGATCCACCAGGGTATCCATTGTAAAATACACCACCAACAAGTTCTCCGCAAGCAAACAATCCTTTTATTTCATTTCCATCCATATTTATGACTGCAGCTTGATCATTTACCTTCAAACCACCATAGGTAAATGTAATTCCACATCTTACGGGATAGGCTTTAAATGGAGGAGTATCAAGTGCATTCGCCCAATTTGTTTTGTTCAACTCAAGGCCTTTTGTTGACTTACCATCAAGGATTGTCGGATCGAAATCAACAGTTTTATCAACAGCAAGGTTGTATTCGTTAATGGTCTTCAACATTTGGTTTTTGTCGACATTTTGCATTTGATCAACCAAACCTTCTAGCGTGTTTGATTCAATAAAATGGGCATCCCAGAAAAAATATTCTGAATAAAGCAGATGTTCTACTTTTTTATCAAAAACTTGATATGCAAAACCTTTCGGCTGTTTCAAAATCGCTTTGCCGAATTGAGCGTATGTGTAGTTGCGAAAATTTATACCTTCATCAACGAATCTATTTCCGTCAGCATTGACCATGATGCCCAGAAAATAACAGATTTTACGATATTGTTTTCTTTCGATAAACGGAATATCCAAGTTCCCATTTTCAGGCATGTACATATCCATTGGAGTGGCATGACAGCCTTCAGGATTGCCTTCAAAGGCAGCACCAACTTCCAATGCCATTTCTATTCCAGCACCAAGGTTGTGTCTTGTTCCTCTAACCATCGAATCAGCCCATTGGTCGCCCATGTATTTTGCTCTCAATTTTTTACTTGATTCGAATCCGCCACATCCAAGTACGACTGCATTGGCTTTGAAGAATACTTCATTTCCATCAATTTCGCATACGACTCCGTTGATGGTATTATTCTCGCTTTGCAGTTTCGTAACCTTATGATTGTATTCAATGGTTCCACCAAGTTCAATTACTCTTTTCAATTGCGCATCAACCAGACCCACTCCCTCACCTTTTGCCTCTAATGTCAATCCTCCCCAAAAAATGTACTTCCCATCTTTTTGAAAGCTTTGTCTTGAATAAATAGGATCAAATTTTATGTTATGATCAGCCAACCATTGAATGGTCTCTTTGCTATTTGAGATTAGAATTTTTTGTTGTGGACTTAGAGGGCGACCGTCATTGAATCCTAAAAGATCATTCTCAAATTTCTCTTTGGGATAACTTCCAAAATCGGTAACTTCTAATCGTTGATCATTCGGATCATTGAGCAGATGAAGCAGTTCCTCTCCACTATCATAAACAAATCGCATAGCGCCTGCAGTGTATTTAGAATTTCCACCTGCTTCCTTTTCATCAGCAGCTTCAAGGATCAAAACTTCAGAGCCATGCTCCAATGCTGAGATGGCTGCACAAAGTGCAGCATTTCCACTACCTACAATGATTACTTTATTCATAAACAAAAAAAGGAAGGGACCAGTTAAACAGGTCCCTTCTTAATAATATGAAAAAACTAATTTTTTACCAGTTGTAATTCAAGGCTATGTTCAAAAATCTTCCAGTTGTTCCAAACTGATTTACTCTTCTAGAATAAATCACTTCTTTTCTTACTTGAGCAGAAGACAACATATCTGGATATACATCAGTTAAGTTGTTTGCTCCAAGTGTGATTGAAAACTGATTGGTAATATTCGCTGTTAAAGCAAGATCTATCAAGGTCTTTGCACTCATGATCTGCGGATTACCTTCATCATCTCTGATACGCGGCTCTGACACTTCACCAAAGTTGGTTGCTCTCAAAGTGATTCCAAAAACGCCCATTCTATAGTTTACAGAACCGATGATTTTTCTTCTTGGAGATCCTTCTGTAAGGTAAACGATATCATTATTTGCTGTTGTAAGATCGCTGGCGTATGCAGACAAACCGGCAGGCAGGTTGACTCCATCATCAGGCACCTCTGTTACATTGAAGTTTGCGGCAAGGGTAATTCCAAGATTTTGATTTTCTTGTATAATGTATTTGTAATTCGCTACCACGTCCAATCCTTGTGTAACAGTATTCACAGCATTGGTGAAAATGGTAATCTCATCATAATTGGTACCATTGAATGCTGGGAAGTCACCCGGATTGATTCCACCCAATGCCAAAATTCTGTTATCAATCGCCACCTGATATGCATCAACTGTCAACGAAAAGCCTTCGGCCAATTTTGCGGTGATACCTGCGGCAATATCAAATGAAGTTTCTGGCTCAAGATTCTCAAATCCAAAAGCTGATTGTACAGAAGCATCCCTGATCGGTAAGATTGGTTCTACAACTGAATTTCCATCATTGTCAAAAGATATTTGACTGAAGTTGCTGTACTGATATTGCGCCAAACCAGGAGCTCTGAATGATCTATTCACAGAAGCTCTTACATTAATCTGATCAGTAATCTTGTATCTGGAAGCGACTTTCCATGAAAAGTCCCCACCAAAGTCCGAGTAATTTTCATAACGAACGGCACCTCCGATTAAGAAGGCATCGGTAACATCGCTTTCAACTTCCGCGTATATACCTGTGTTGTTTCTTCTCCACTCTCCATCTGATCTCGGTGAAAATCCTTCACGTCCTGAAGAACCAACATCTTTAAATCCATCAACGCCGATTTGATTCCCAAGAGAATCGAGTACTGGAACAGTGGCCAACGGTCCGGCGATATATGATTCAATTTGACCTTCAGATTGTTGAAATGACTCACCTCTGATTTCAGTTCCAATCGCAAATGAGGTATTCCCAAATCTTTTGTTCAAATCTGCATTTAAGATGGTTTGTGTGACATTCAATCCACCTGTGTAGAATCTTGTTGGAGATGCAGAGCCAAGGCTTGGATTCACCGTATTTCTCGCAAACAATTGAACATCATTGCTACTGTTTCCAAGACTTATATCCAATCCCCAACCATCTCCAAGATCACCTCTGATTCCTGACAAAAGATGATAATCTGTAAGTTCTGAAGGAACTTCCGGATTATATCCATCTGGAAAGATAGCAAGAGCAGACCTTGATGTTCTGGCTGGAGTTCTGGTGAATACACCACCCACAATTGTTTTCTTGGTCAATCCTGCCATTCCATAATAGGACCAATTATTGTTGATCGGCTTACCAGCATTTAGGAATATTCCGTAATTGGTATTTTCTGCCGTTCCAAGAATTGCTCCATCTGGATTGATACCATTGACCGCTTGAAGTTCTTCATCTGTGGAAAGGCCTGACGCTGCTACCTGACTATCGGTATACCATCCTGAAGAATGCGAATATGTTCCAGACCTATCAGTTGGTTCTGCATGGCTGTAATGCAATGTTGCGTTTACAAACCCATCATCTCCCCATCCAAGTCCAAAGTTCGTCGAAGCATTGATTGTTTGTCCGTCTCTTACCGGATCATCTCCATATATTTTTTCACCTGCTGTACCTGCATTTGTAATGTCATCATATTCTGGTGACGTATACGTCGCACCGGTGTATAAGTTAATTGTACCTCCTTCTCTGGCATCTTTCAATTGCATATTCATAACACCTGCAATCGCGTCTGATCCATATTGAGCGGCAGCTCCATCTCTAAGAATTTCAACTCTTTTTACTGCAGCGGCAGGTATAGAGTTGATGTCATTTGCCAATTGTCCTTTTCCAACACCGGCATTGTTCGAAAAGAAT
>JAHDDD010000004.1:30862-42684 GCA_020629535.1 Saprospiraceae bacterium | reverse complement strand
AAATATTCAATGAGGAAAAAAGAACTTTGCTTGACATTTTTGATGATCCAAATATTATTGCTCTTGATAGCTGGGACATCATGGGAAAGTTGTTGGTCCAAACTTCATTGACGAGTGGACTCGAAATGGTGTACAATGAAATACTCTCTTTTGATGGTAGTGAAATGTATTATTATAAAGCGAATTGGGGTGGGGTAAAGTTTG
Source organism: Saprospiraceae bacterium (assembly GCA_020629535.1). Classification (GTDB taxonomy): domain Bacteria; phylum Bacteroidota; class Bacteroidia; order Chitinophagales; family Saprospiraceae; genus JAHDBF01. The sequence goes on along the minus strand of JAHDDD010000004.1, from coordinate 42,480 downwards.
ATAATCTTGCCTACCACTTTAAAGATGGTATTCCTTTAGGTATCCACAAATCTGATGGTCAATTGATACTCAGACCAGAGACCGGAACCGTGCTCAATGAAGATGATGAAATATTGATTCTTGCTGAAGATGATAGCACCATTGATTTTACACCTACACAAATTTACAATCCCAAAGAGTACCCCTATGCTGATATACGTTTGGAATCTTCTTCGAAGAAGATATTGATATTGGGCTGGCATAGTGTAGCTGAGATTTTTATCAATGAGTGTAGTGACTATCTGGATGAAGCGATCATTGACATTATGTTTGATAACCCATCCGAAAGATTCGTCAACAGAATAAATGAGATGAAGGAGGAGTATGAAGATTTTGAGATTAATCTCATATCAGCAGCAGCTTTAAATTACGATAAGCTGAAATCGACAAATCCATTTGAGTATGATAGTGTGATCATTCTCTCTCAAGATGCCAATGAACAAACGCCTGATAAAATTGACAGCGATACTTTGATGATATTACTTGCACTAAGGCGTATCATGAAGGAAGAAGGGAGGCAGATAGATGATACACATATCATAACTCAAGTTCTTAATTCTGAAAATCAAGACCTGATCATTCAAACGGATGTTGATGATTTTATCATAAGTAACAAACTTATCACAATGGTATTGGCTCAATTGAGTGAGCAACCAGATATGAAGAAGTTTTATGATGATATCTTTCAGGAAGATGGAAGTGAGTTGTATGTGAAACCTGCCCATCTATATTTCAAAGACTTAGATCGACGAAGCTGCACTTTTGCAGACGCCATCAGAATGGCCCAATTGCGTGACGAAATTTGTCTGGGTATCAGGTACGGCAAATTGAGTATGAATCCCAAGGAAAATTTTGGGGTCATCTTGAATCTTCCAAAAGATGCACAGATTACATTAACCAAAGATGACTTTCTAGTTGTTTTGGCTGAAGACGAATTATAATGCTTGAAGAATGTATGGATTTCGTTTTTGGTTGAGAGCTGGGCGGATAGCCAATAGTCGTAGTATATGGCCAAACGTTAGATCTTGGTTTTTAAAATTTCGTTCATTCACATGTGATAAAATACTACCATGATAATCTATTGCATTGGTGGTTTGGGTGCAGATGAAAGAGTCTTCCAATTTATTGATTTTCAATGTGAGGCAAAGTTTATTAAATGGATCGAACCAGCTAATGGCGAGGCTTTAGAAAATTATGCCAATAGATTAAAATCTCAAATCGACGTTACAAAAGAATTTGCCATTTTGGGTGTAAGTTTTGGTGGCTTGGTTGCCATCGAATTGAGCAAATTATTGAAGCCGCAATTACTAATCTTAATCTCTTCTGTAGAAAGCCATCGACAACTACCAAAAGCTTTGGTTGCCATTGGTAGAATCGGTTTTTTGAAAATCATTCCAAGGGCATTGATAAAGCCACCCAAGTTTCTTCTGCATTTTTTATTCGGTGCTAAAGACAGGGAACTGTTAAGCGAAATAATAGATGATACCGATCCTTCATTTATAAAGTGGGCATTACATCAAATGCTGATTTGGGAGAATGAATTGATAGAAGTCAACTTGCTGCGAATTCATGGAACGAACGATAAGTTGATTCCATTAAAAGGTGAAGCCCACATGATCAAAAAAGGTGGACACTTCATGATCGTGGACAATGCCATTGAGATTGCAAAATTGATAAATCCAATAGTCAATAATTTTAAGAATAACTACCCTGAAGATTTAAAAGTGATAACTTTTAAAAGATTTAATTGGATAGTCTATACATCTGAATTGGAAGGTAGATATTTTGTAAGTTATTACTATGAGTCTGGATTTTTTCAAGGCGATGTTATTATTGAATTATCGAAAAAAGAAATTGAAAATATTCAAATAGATAAAGAGAAATTTCTTGGAAAGCAATCAAAAGAAATGTCAAAGGATTTTAAGAAATTTTCAGCAGAAAGGAATCTTGATGATTTTCAAAATTTTGTAAACACAAAGAAGTTGATTGATGAATACCATCAAGGCTAAATCAAAAGATTGTTAGCATAAATGAAATTTGGTTTTGAAATTTATCCTCTATTGAATGTATTTGTTCGCACTCTTAAGTAACTAGAAGCATTCAAAATAGGGCTGACTTTAGTCCTATTAAATTTCGCGTTATTCTTCTATTGGGCATTGAGTTTTCCCATCATCACGGAACGGAATAAGATTGATTCTTTAATTAGTATTTTGTCCGTTTCATCTTCTTTTTTGTCCGTTTGGATAATTAATTCGTTTCTGTTTTATGATCTATGTGTTATTTAAAGGTCGAATTAGACTTTTCAAAATCTTTCTAATATTTCAGAAATTTTAATTGGTAAAGGGATCTGCTCATCATTAAGTTGATGTTGGAAGATTGAGCCATGAATTTTGAATTTTCCAAAGCCTTCGTATTTTACATTCTCGTTTATTGGATAAATATAAACTTGAATAAAAATGCAAGTAACAGCAGAAAAAAATGAACAAGTTGCAAAGATGACTTTTTCTTCCGTTTACCCTCATTATGTTACCAAGGTTGAGAAGAAGGGCAGGTCTGTAGATGAACTGCATGAAGTCATAGAATGGCTGACAGGCTACAATGAAGCAAAACTTCAAAAGCTCATAGATCAAAAAGTAACCTTTGAAACATTTTTCAAGAAAGCGAAACTACATCCAAATGCACCTATGATCACCGGGGTCATATGCGGTTATAGGATTGAAGATATTGAACCGCAGTTTGATGTATATAAGAAGGTCAGGTATTTAGATAAATTGGTTGACGAATTGGCGAAAGGACGTAAAATGGAAAAAATTTTGCGCAAAGAGAAATGAGGATAGAGTGATTGAAGTGCTGCTTCATCTAGAAATTCCACATCTTTTTCAATTCAACTTCAGTGCAAATTTTTAATGCTGGAAAGATCAAACCAAAGATTTAAGTTTTTCAAAATCTTGTCCAGTCAATAAGTCGACATGTTTTGTGATTTTTTCCATGGGCCAGTTCCACCATGCAAGATCCATTAATAGTTTAATCTTGTCTTCAGAAAATCGCTTCTTTATTTCTACTGCGGGATTTCCACCAACAATGGAGTAAGGTTCTACATCTTTTACTACAACAGACTTCGTTGCTATAATGGCACCGTCTCCGATTTTCACACCTGGCATAATGGTTGCTCCATATCCGATCCATACATCATTCCCGATTTTTGTATCGCCTTTCATGGGGTAACTTTTGCCATCCATGGCATGACTCCAGTCTCCACCAAAAATGGCAAAGGGATAACTGGAAATTGATTCGCTGAGATGATTGGCACCGTTCATGATGAATGTAACATCTGAGGCAATCATGCAGAATTTTCCGATGATCAGTTTGTCGCCGGTAAAGTCAAAAAGGTACTTTACATTTTTTTCGAAATTTTCAACGGTTTCAAAATCATCGTAGTACGTGTAGTCACCCACAATGATGTTTGGGTTCTTGATAATGTTTTTCAGAAAGCAAAGTCTGTCATAATTTTCCAACGGAAATTTAGTAGACCTATCTGGGATATTATTCATAACATTTGAAATGTAAAACTCGTCAATAAATCGATCGACTACGTACTTTTGTTCATTTTAAACGCATACAAAAAGCGTTAGTCATCTGTCTTAAACTCTGGCGGCCATCTCCTGAGGCTCATAAAATCCGTTGTACTTGTGCACCTTTTTAAAGAAATATGCTATGGTGTCATCAGGCCATTCTGGTTGCAATGTTGATTTGAATTCTTCATAAGTAAATGGCTTATTGGAATTTATCAATTCCAGGCATCCTGATAAACTTTTCGAGTTTGGCAATTCAATTGACTTGCCTCTAACATACACCTGTATCACCTCACCAAAGTCCATATATTGTAATTCAAATCCAGATGGGACAACATAACTAGCACCATTGATACTTTCCAATTCATCTTTTTCGTCCGGCACATTTAAAAGAAAACCATTGCTCATCAACATCAACTTGTGACGAATCAAATTTTCCATGATCACCTCATTCGTGTATTCTTGATCGTCACCCATTGCTTTTTTGAATACCGTTTGAACTTCTTCACCTAAATTTTTGGCATCAAAATATTGGTTTGAAACTTCACCCTTTTCTTTAAGGTATAGGTCGATCCCATCAATGATAAGACTACCGGTAGATGCGTTTGTAATAATTCCACCCAACATGAGAGATAGGCCAGGAGTCTTAAATAGATGAAAACAATCTTTCGGTATAAAAATGAAATCTCCTGGTTCGAGATTATAATATTGTGCCTCCGGTAACAATCTGTCAAAGTCAAAACTGTTTTGAAGACTTCCGTTGTTAAGTTTTTTCCAATGCTCATTTGGCCAAATCCAAACTTCCTTATTGGCCGGTCCAAGTTGGTAGATGAGACTGTGGTCTGGATCTTTGTGTGCACCAAATGAAGTGTAACCATAGTTGCCCATAAAGAGGTAAAAGCTCAATCCGTTGAACACGCCTTTTTTGGAATCAATGATGGGTTGGATGATTTCTTCATGCATGTGAAGAGTGAAATGCGGATCCCATTTTCCCAAACCATTGACTGTCAAACAATATTCTTCCTCTCCAATGGTTTTACGGATGTGTTCATCCAGGCTGACAGATGGATCATATTGAGCTCTTTTCAACATGATGGGATAGTCATAGCGCTTCCCATTGTTGACATAAACATCAATATCTGGGTCGTCTTTGGCGTCTTTGAATTTAGTAAAAATGGCTTTCAGGTCGGCAATAACCGATTCATTGACATCCCAAAATTTTGGCCAATAGTAATGTTCCGTAAGATCATTGGTTTTAGAAACCAGGATATCCATCCAGTTGTCTTTGGCTTTTTTATCATTCATTTCGGTAAAGGATTTAATAATGATTTACAATCTGCTTACTCTGTAATCTGAAATTAATTAATCTCTGAAAATATTTCCGTTATGATATACCAATTTATTTTACGTATATTAGAAATGATTATAAAACATTACCTTACTCAAACTTCTAACTATGAAATCATTAAGGGTTAGAAAGAGTACTTTTGCATCCTTAAACATTGAGTCTATCAAAATTTCTGATACTCAACTGGACAAAGTAAAAGGTGGCTCTTTAGGAATTAGAAGAGGTCCGGATGGTGAAGACGGACGTCGAGGAGACAACTAAGTCTTACATTAAAGCGATATTCATTCATTTGTTTATCGCTTTTTTTTGTCAATGCTCCACTATTCTAAAAAATCTGACGCATACCTAACAAGCGTTAGTTAGTTCTTGCTGCTTATCTTAGAAAATAGATTATGCATGTGTGCTTTCCTTTTGTATTTCGAGGTGCGTTTCATATTAATCATACATTTAGAAATATTTTGTAAACTATGAAGGATATGTTGGATCATGAAATGAAGCCTACTCGTTCAGGAAGATATAGTAAGCTTTCATTTGGTTTTGGAATTTTGTCAATGGCGCTTATGGTTTATGTAGTTCTAAACATGACGATTTATCCACCCAAGCATTTTCATTTAATACGTGGCATATTTATTTGTACTCTAATTGGCGGGCCTATAGCAACTACCCTAAGTTACATACGTCGAGAGAAAAATAGTCTTGTCAAAATTATAGGCTTGGTCTTAAACGCAATCATTGTTATCTTGTTTCTTGTAGTTTTGGTTTTTAATATTGTTCAATTTGGAAACAGATAAATAATTGATATGGCAGTATATGTAGTTTTAATGATGAAAATTGAAGACGCAGATGGTTACAAAAAATACACCGATCGGTCACCTGAGATCGTAAAAAGGTACGGAGGAAAATTTCTCACCCGTGGTCAGGAAGTGAAAACCTTTGAAGGCAAAGAATATGAAGACAGGATGGTCATCTTGGAATTTCCAGATCAAGAAAGTGTAGATGGTTGGTACAATGATTCTGATTATCAAGATGCTTTGGTGTTTAGGAAAGCTTCATCGGTTATGCATATGTTGTTGGTGCAGGAAGGCAGTTAAGTTATTAAATTTGTAATTGGTAAATTTTAAAATCCTTAATTGTAAAAGAAAATTTACTTCTAATTAACGGATGATGGTATGCAGCGTATCTCGAATTGATCAAATGAGATGCTTGTTCAATAAATTTATGGTAGACAACCATAGGCTAGGATCCCGAACACATTTTCTTTTATCAAATACCGAATAAATAATCTCCTCCTTTGGCGAAATTACAGCTTTCTGTATTGTACATCCATACCCAGTATTTCGTAGTGCTTGTACGAAAATAAACAGTGTATGTTCTAAATTTCGACTTGTGTATGGAAGTATGTCCTTACTTTAGGTGGGGAGAAGATGAAGCACGAGAAGAAATCCATAAGATTTGCAGAATTCGTAATTCATGGGAAGCAAAAGCAAGGGAAATGAAACTTCACAGGAATGAAATCGAGGAAGTAAGAACAGCTTTTGAGAGAGGTTTCTCATAAATAGTTAAATGAGGAGTGCCCACTAGAAATGAAATTTATTTCTTTCCCATCATACGATTCCTTTACTTATTTTTGTTGCTTTAAAACCTTTTGCAATGAATGAGATAGAGTCACTGCGTGAAGCAATTGCATTATCACCCAATAATGTGGTATTACTTAAACTGTTTGCAAAAACATGTCTTGCTCATCCGGAGTATAGACCGGAAGGAAAAAAGTCTTTAGAGCGAGCCATTGAGTTGGATAATAATGATATAGGTTCTAAAAATCTTCTTTTAGAATATTATTTTCTCGAAAAGAATTACAACGCCGTTGTGATCTTAAGTGAAGATGTGGGGTCTGGACTTTCAGCTGAAAATCAATTGAAGGTCGCAAAAGCCTATTTTCATCTTGATGAACTTGAAAGGTCAAGAGAAATTTACCAAAGATTATTGTCTCAATATCCAGACATGAATGATGACATGTTGGATGAACATTTTCGTGCCAAGACAACAAGTCAAAAGATTGTCGGTAATATCACCATGCAACACAATGTTGATATCAAGTTTGACGATGTCGGAGGAATGTCTGAAATTAAAAGAGATATCTCATTGAAGATCATTGAGCCTTTCAGAAATCCAGAAATTTACAAACAGTTTGGCAAGAAGGCTGGTGGAGGACTCTTACTTTTCGGTCCACCCGGCTGTGGTAAGACACATATTGCCAGAGCGACAGCTGGAGAAACAGGTGCAAATTTCATCAATGTAGGTATCCACGATATTCTCGATATGTGGATTGGGAATAGCGAGAAAAACCTAAATCATCTGTTTGAAACGGCAAGAGCGAATACACCCTGCGTTATATTCATTGATGAGTTGGATGCCTTGGGAGTGAAAAGATCAACCGTGAAGGGAGGAGGAAAGAATGTGATCAATCAATTGCTCATGGAAATGGACGGAATGGCAAGCAAAAATGATGATATTCTTGTGATCGGAGCAACCAATACTCCCTGGGCTATTGATGAAGCATTGAGAAGACCGGGCCGTTTTGATAAAATGATTTTTGTGCCACCACCTGACGATGAAGCGAGAGCTGAGATTTTTAAAATGTATTTAGAAGAAAAACCCAATAAAATTTCCAGCTACAACTTTCTTTCAAAAAGCACAAACCTCTTTTCAGGCGCAGACATTCGTGGATTAATTGACATTGTTTCTGAAGATAAAATTGAAGCGTCATTGGCTGCTGGAAAAGTGTTGCCCATCGAAGAATCAGAAATTCTCAAAAGAATAAAAGGATATAAACCTACCACCACAGATTGGTTTATCACTATAAAAAACTACACACTATTTGCCAACAAATCTGGAATGTATGATGAGGTGGTTGAGTATATGAAAAGGAATAGGATATAATCTCTCACTTTTTCCAAGATGAAAAAGTAAGCAAAAAATATTCCCGATTTAAAGCAGCCCTCCATTGGTGGCGCCCACACCTAATTTATCCCGAATATCGGGACCAAATCGGGATGGCTATGCTTCTTTTGGATTGATTAGGAATTGAGGATATTCCTTTTTACTTGTTTGTATCATCCCAAAATTAAACATTCAAGATTGAGATGAATAAATATTTACTTGACGAAGTATTAATTTTTAGTTTTAAATGGGTTGGACTACAGATTTTTGTTTCTAATTTCGAACTTAAAGATATCGCTATTTCAGATTTCAAAATTTCAATAATGTAATGTCAATTAAAATATTTCTTTCGATCTTCTTCGCGTGCAACTTGGGCGCATACGCTGGGCCACAGATGACAGATTTTCTAGTTTGTGAAGGCGATACATTGGCCATTTATTCGGATCCGTTGGAGGCTTATTTTCAAGAAAATGATATAAATCCTTCTGCTTCTTTTCCAGCATTAGCGAACTGTTGGTCTACGGCTTGTTGGAGAGGATATGTAGCATTTTGGGAACTTCGGAACGATAGTATTTTTTTGAAGAAAATCAGATGTTGTAACGAATGGAATTCCAATTCAAGTGAGGATATAGACGTCAGCAAATTGTTTGGAGATAAATGGAAAAATAATGAAGTCTTTGCCGATTGGATTAGCAGAGAATTGATCCACGCCCATGGAGAAAGAATGATGAACTTACCGGCCATGGAGTATATTTTGCATGAGTTTGAAACAGGCTTTGATTTTAAAAATGGACTATTGGTCCAAATCAATGAATACGACAACAGAAAAACAAAGCAATCTGCTTTCAAGAAAGACAGTCTGATCACTTTTTTGATCAAAACCATAGATTGGGATTTGATAGAAAGGCTTGAATTGGGGGATAAAAACAGAGTCATCGCCAGTTTTAAAACAGACGATAACGGTTTGCCTGTCGATGTCAAGATTGTAAGAGGCCTAGGAAATGAAGCAGATGAAGTAGCCCTCAGAGTCATCAAACTTATTCCCGAGTGGGATGTATATTTTCGAAAAGGAAAAGCCATTGAAACCAATTGGAGCCTTCCTATTTTCTTCGATAAGAAGGATTATGAAGAGAAACAATAGTCTAGCTGAGCACTGAGAACCGAGAACCGAGAACTGAGAACCGAGAACTGAGAACCGAGAATTGAGAACCGAGAACCGAGAACCGAGAGCCGAGAACTGAGAACTGAGAACTGAGAACTGAGAACTGAGAACTGAATTCCAAGTGTGGTAAAAATTTGTATTTTTGTGGCTCTTGTCTTCCTATCTGCTTGATTTCTGAACAATCTTACCCTTAAGCCATTATTAATATATGCAATTGAAGCGTCTTATATATCTAATGTTTGCCTTTTCGGTTCTGACCAGAGCTGAGATTGCAGCACAAGAGTATTCTGATAGCATCAGCGTCAATTTCTTTCTGTTGGATGAATGTAGGATCAGTCAAAATATATCAGGTGAGATAAATTACGTCTACGAAAATTTTCAAGACAAGCGGTTTACATTCATTTGTTACTTCAGTAATTTTTCTTCGAAAGAAGAAAAGATCGCCTCATTCATGGAAATGTACAAAATAGAAATTCCATATAAGACAGACTATTTCAAAACCAAGGCGACAAAATACGAAGCGACAGTTTGTCCAGAAGTGGTGGTCTATGATGAAATCAATGATCAGATATTATATCGTGGTCGAATTGATAATTCGTATGATAAGCCAGGTTCAAGAAGACGTGTCGTAACGTCAAAAGATTTACGCGAAGCATTGATTGCCATCAAAAGCAACAATCCTATAGAAAAAAGTACCACCCAGGCGATTGGGTGTTTTATAAATTTTGGAGAATTAAATTGATATGAGAATTTTACTTATCAGCTTTTTACTTTTTGCGCTTAACGCGGATGTGTATACGCAAGCAACCTATTCGAAAGATGTTGCTAAGCTTATTTACTCAAAATGTTCTTCCTGTCACAGAAGTGGAGAAATTGGACCAATGGCATTGACCAATTATGAAGAAGTCCAGGCATGGGGAGCCACAATAAAATATGTAATCAATGAAGGGATTATGCCACCATGGCAACCAGACCCAACATATTCAAAATTTCTTGGTGAAAATTATTTGACCGAAGATGAAATTTCTACCATCACTCAATGGATCGACGATGGAATGCCAAGAGGAAATCAAGCAGATGAACCTGCATTCCCAGATTTTCCTGAAGGATCCGTTTTGGGGGAGCCAGATCTTGTTCTTGAAATGGAAGAAGAATGGTTGCATGAAGGCAACAACAGAGATGACTATCGATATTTCGTTTTACCGTCAGGCTTGCTTGAAGATAAAGTCGTCAAAGCCGTAGAGTTCAGACCGGGTAATTCAAAAATTGTACACCATGCATTGATTTTCGAAGACACGACTGGTGATGCCGCTGCCAACGATGCTGATACCCCAGAATATGGTTTCGATGGTTTCGGTGGTTTTCAAGATGGTGGGGCAGACAATATTCTTAATCAAAAGCAATACCCAGGGTATGTACCTGGACAAAAACCATTGTTGTATCCTGATGGGATAGGAGAGACTTTGCACGCAGGAGCGGATGTCGTTGTACAAGTTCACTATGCACCTTGGCCAGTTGATGAAGTTGACAGATCAACCATCAATTTTTTCTTTATGGATGAAGAGGAAGAAGAGTTTGAAAGAGAAGTGCAAGGTCACATAATGGTACCATTGTTTAATGTAATCAATGACGTTTTTGTGATTCCACCAAACACAGTAAGAGAATTTCATGGAAGATATGAAGTGCCACGGGATGTAAGTCTTGTAAGCATCTCTCCGCACATGCATTTACTTGGAAAGCATTGGGAAGTATGGTTGGAAAAGCCAGATGGTGAAATCGTGAATCTGATACACGTACCTGATTGGGACTTCAACTGGCAAGGAACTTACAACTTCGACAGATTTATCGTTGCTCCGGAAGGATCAATCGTTCACGCAGTGGCGAGCTATGATAACACCTTGGACAATCCAAACAACCCAAGTAATCCTACTCAATTTGTAAGTTGGGGAGAAGGTACGGAAGATGAGATGTACTATTTGCCCATTGGGTTTGTAGATTATGAAGATGGTGATGAAGATATCGTCTTTGAAGATCCTACCATAAGTTCTAATGGACCGGATTTAAACAAAGATATAAGCTACATTTATCCCATCACTCCAAATCCAGTTGATGATTTTGCAGTGGCCGGATTTAGATTAAAAAATGGCCAGGCTTTAAATATTGAAATATTCAATGCTGCGGGTCAAAGAGTACGATCATTGAGACAAGGAGAATTCTTCAATATCGGCGATCACTTTATCAATTTTTCAACCAAGAATCTCGATGCAGGTCTTTACTTTATTCAGATGACTGGAGAAAATCTGTTGATCACACAGAAGTTTGTGAAGCAATAGCGTCGGTTTTAGGGCTGGATATATAGTTTGGTGAAGCACTAATTGTTTACCATAAAAGGCATAAAAGGTTTTAGTATTGGCTTTTATCTAATATGCCTATATGTTTCATCCATTATTGGGTATGAAGGTGTTTACCATAAAAGGCATAAAAGGTGTTAGTGTTAGCTTCTTATCTAATATGCCTATATGTTTAATAGGGTATTGGGTATGAAGGTGTTTACCAT
>JAHDDD010000004.1:0-30762 GCA_020629535.1 Saprospiraceae bacterium | reverse complement strand
TTATCTAATATGCCTATATGTTTAATAGGGTATTGGGTATGAAGGTGTTTACCATAAAAGACATAAAAGGTTTTAGTGTTGGCTTTTTATCTAATATGTCTATATGTTTAATAGGGTATTGGGTTTGAAGGTGTTACCATATAAGTCATAGAAGGTTTTAGTGTTGGCTTTTTATCTAATATGTCTATACGTCTATATGTCTAATAGGGTATTGGGTTTTAAGGTTTTTTTCACCATAAAAGACATAAAAGCTTTTAGTGTTGGCTTTTTATCTAATATGCCTATATGTTTAATCGAGTATTGGGTTTGAAGGTTTTTTTTCACCATAAAAGACATAAAAGGTTTTACTGTTGGGTTCTTCACCAATGTGCCTTATTTGTTTAATATTTCTATTACAAGATTTGTGTTTTTGGCATATAGTCATTTTAGGAAAATCTAAAATCCTTGTTTATTCTTTCAAAACCGAAGTATTAAAATAAATTTGCATGCGTAAAGGAGTCGGAATTTCGTTACTTCTATTACAGGCAAAATAAAATTCGACGATATCTTACATCTAGAGAACATATCAAAGATTTATGGTGAGCAAAAAGCGCTTGATGACATCAGTTTTTCAGCCAATGCTGGTGAGATCATAGGACTGTTAGGCCCTAATGGTGCTGGGAAGACGACCACAATGAAAATCATTACTTGTTTTATTCCTGCTTCTGAAGGTAAAGCAGAAGTATGTGGTCATGCAGTGGAAGAAAATTCTTTGGAAGTGAGGAAGCACATCGGTTATCTTCCAGAACACAATCCGCTTTACAAAGAGATGTATGTGCGGGAATATCTTGAATTGGTTGCTCGCATTTATAAGCTAAAAAACAGGAAATCTCGCATTGACGAGCTCATTGAAAAGACCGGATTAACAGCAGAATCTGGTAAAAAAATTGAATTCCTGTCCAAAGGATACAGGCAACGAGTCGGTTTGGCTCAGGCTATGATGAACGATCCAGATATCCTGATCTTAGACGAACCTACATCTGGACTGGACCCGAATCAATTGGTTGATATCAGATCATTGATCAAAGATTTAGGCAAAGAAAAATTGGTTCTTTTTTCATCACATATCATGCAGGAAGTGCAGGCACTTTGTGACCGTGTGATTATTCTCAATGAAGGTAAGTTGGTAGCGGATGATCCGATCGATCTTTTGGCCAATCGGGTCAAAGGAGGAAGGCAAATCAGCATTGAATTTAAGAAGCCCATTGACATTGAACACATACAGTCAATTAGTGGAGTGCAGGAAGTGAAAAAGGGACTTAAAAATACATATGAAATATTCGCCAATACCGATCAAGATATTCGCGAAGAGCTGTTTGATTTGGCAGTAAAACACAACAATAAATTGCTTGCTCTTACCCAAGACGAGCTTTCCATAGAATCCATTTTCCAAAAAGTAACGAAAAGTCAGAATTGATGTACGCAGTTTTTTGGAAAGAAATCAGGTCGTTTTTAAGTTCACTTATTGGTTACGTGGTGATCACTGTTTTTCTTTTGATGACAGGATTGTTCATCTGGGTTTTCAAGGACACGAATATCCTTGAGTATAATTATGCCGGACTGGAACAGTTGTTTTCAATCGCACCTTTGGTATTTACTTTTCTGATACCAGCGATTACAATGAGAAGTTTTTCTGAAGAAAGGCAGCAAGGTACCATTGAGTTGTTGGCGACGAAACCATTGACTGATACCCAAATCATCATGGGAAAATATATGGCCAATCTTACACTTGTGGTCTTTGCGATTTTACCGACCTTGATTTATTACTATTCGGTTTACCAATTGGGGAGTCCAAAGGGAAATATTGACAACGGTGCTGTGGTCGGATCGTATATTGGATTGACCTTTCTGGCAGGAATTTTTGTTTCCATTGGATTGTTTTGTTCTAGTATCAGCAGGAATCAAATCATTGCATTTATTGTGGGAGCCTTCTTGTGTTTCTTTATGCATTGGGCATTTAATTACCTGAGTAATTTGAGTATATTTTTCGGGAAAACCGATGATCTGGTCCAAAAGCTTGGGATTAATTATCATTATCTTTCTATTAGTAAAGGGAAGATAGATTCGAGAGACGTCATATACTTCCTTTCCGTTATTTTTCTGTTCATTTGGTTCACACACGTGGCCTTGGCAAAACGAAAGTGGGCATGAGCAATCAAAGAAATACATATTTGATTCGAACCTTGCTCGTGATCTTGATCGTTTTTCTGGTCAATATCGCCGGACAATATTTTCACACCTTTGTTGATTTATCTGAAGACAAAAGATTCACGCTTTCGGAGTCTACGCTTGATATGGTTCGTGGTGTTGACAATGTTATATTTATTAAAGTTCTCCTTGACGGAGAATTTCCCGCTGGGTTTAAAAGATTAAGAGCTGAGGTGATAGAGAGGTTGAACCAGTTTAGAGCTGAAAACCCTTTGATAGAATACACTTTTGAAGATCCTTCCGTTGGATCGGTAGATGAAATAAATGCGCGGCGCCAGAGATTTAAGGAGATGGGTATGGCGCCAACCAGTTTGACTGTTTTCGATGGTGACCAACGGATCGATAAGATCATTTTTCCATATGCGATGATCAATTTTGGGTCAAGAACCAATGTGGTCAATTTACTAGAGCCGCAGAGTCAGGGAGGACAAGAGGAAGCCCTTGCCAATTCCATCAACCTCCTTGAATATAAGCTCGCCAATGGTATACAAAAACTACTAAAGACAGAATTGCCCAACATTGTTTTTTCTAGTGGACATGGAGAGTTGCCAGATTATATGACAGCAAGACTGGAGGGAGATTTAAACGCATATTATAATACCGGCAGACTCAATCTTGATAGCCTATATCAATTGAATCCTTCCGATGTGGACTTGCTGATTGTGCCGGCACCTAGAACGGCTGTCCCGGCTAAAACCCAATTTGTGATTGATCAGTATATCATGAATGGCGGTAAGGTGATCTGGCTTGTTGAAAATTTTGAAGTAAACCTCGACAGTATCAATGTACATCAAATGTATGTGCCCAAACCGATTGAACATGGTCTTGATGATATGCTTTTCAAGTATGGTGTGAGAGTCAAAAAAGATTTGTTGCTCGACCTGGAGTGTTCACAAATTCCACAAGTCGTAGGCTATTCAGGAGAGAAGGCGCAGACATCTTTATTTCCTTGGTACTATCATCCATTATCTGCTTCAAAGTCAAATCATCCTGTTGTGAAAGGTATTGATAGGGTGAACTTTAAGTTTCCATCCGGTCTTGATACCATTCGGACAGATGGAAATGTGCGAAAGGAAGTCTTGTTGAGCACATCTGAGTATTCCCGATTTCAAATTTATCCAATGCGGATCAATTTTGAAATCTTAAAAGTAGAACCAGACGTCAATAAATTTAATAAAGGTTCACAGAATATTGCAGTCCTTTTGGAAGGAGAGTTTGAATCTTATTTCAAGAACAAAGTGACTGCAGAAAATGAAAATATTTTAAAGCAAATCGGTGCTGAATTCAAAGCATTGAGTGTACCAACAAAACAACTTGTGGTTTCTGACGCCGATTTTCTTAAAAACCAATATGATCCTGGTTCTAATCGTATAAGCCCAATAGGTTACAATCCATGGGAGCGAAAAACATATGAAGGCAATGCCGCATTCATCACCAACGCTATAGAGTATATGCTTGATGATTATGGCCTATTAGATGCCAGAGGTAAGGACTTTAAAATGAGATTATTGGATAAGGTGAAGACCGGTCAAGAAAAAACCAAATGGCAAATGATCAATATCGTACTGCCAATTTTATTGGTTTGGATTTTTGCGCTCGTCTTTTACTATTGGAGAAAGAAGAAGTATGTTCATTGATCTTTTTATGATCATCTGAGGTCATAATCAATTGACTTGCTGCATCCAATTTTGCTTTCCGTTGCGCATCCGCAAAATGTTTGAAGGAGCAGAACCATCCCACTATCAAGATAACTGTCAAAAAAGCCAGTAAGTTGGCTTTCACAGAATTGTAAGTCCTGTACTGCATTTTTGGGGTTTTTTGAGAATTTGTTGTATAATTTTTAGGTATAAAACAAAATTTACAATTACCTCGCCATTCCTTGCCCACTTTCATAGCAATAGGACATTTTGCCTAAAAGGTTACATTTTCAACTCCATGCCTTCTCTTATGATATAAAAAAAGCTAAAAAGCCAACTTTGCATTAGGACACTGTCAATTTTTTGCTAATTTGAGAAGGAGAACATTATAGATATTTTACTCCGAACCCTTGATAACGACCCTATTCAACATCCTGAGTTTATTGAGTGCATGTTTCCTAAACCATGCAAACGGAGATTTACAATCTGTAAATTCAGAACTGCTTTGTGCTGAATTAAAACTCAATATTTCTCATACACAAATCCACAAGTGTAAAGAGAGTTTTGTGTCAATTTTGATTCAAAACCCATCATCTGAAATTGCTGAAAATGTCCAATTGAGTGTGCATTTATCTGAAGGATTTGAAAGTTTTGATTCTGAGTTTCCTTTTTCCATCATAGATGGTGATCAATTTGTTTTCCAAATTGGTAATCTGAATCCATTGAGTGCAATTCAAGTTGAAGCCTATTTGGTCACTTCTTGTGAGGCTCAGGAAGACACACCTATAACGATCATCGCAGAATCTTTGGCAGATAATGTTTGTTTGAATACTCCATTGAGAAGTCAGCAATTGCAATTATTGCCTGTACTTGCATATCCAGTCCAGAATTTGAGAGCACACAATGCGTTGGGTCATCTTGCTCATACATACAGTCATGATGATTATCAATATTTTGGCATTGAACTTCGAAACGCATTTGCTGATAGCATCCAGTCTGCCGAAGTAGACTTCATTTTAAGTCCTCATATGGATGTTTCGACCATGGAAATTTTAGGTATGAGTCATTTGTATAATGTTGCATTGTCAGACACAAGCGTTTTGACTTTTTCAATTAATGACTTCAACCTGCCGCCTTCACATATAGATTTGTATCATGCACATTCGTTTATAAAATTGAGAATGAAGGTAAAATCAGATACACCCATGGGTGCCTTAATTCAGAATATTGTGAATGTCAGATTTGAAGGCATGAATGATTTGTTTACCAACTTGGTAGAGACAAGCATTGGTGAGAGCTGTGGTGATGTTATCTATTCTTTTGAAGATCAAACAATTTGTGATTATGAATTGTATGAAGGCATTAGCGAAGCTGGTATTTACCAACAGTTTTTCAATTCAAGCGGTGATTGTGATTCATTAAGAATTTTACAAATCAACCATTTGCCATCGTTTGCTTATTATGAAGAATATAAATTTTGCAAAGGAGAATCTTACTTGGGTTATGATTCAGATACCTTATTGACAGAAAATTACCAAACGGTCTTTGGTTGTGATTCTGTTTTCCGCACTCAATTGTTTTTCGAAAATATTCAAAGCAGTCAAACCAGTTTTATTCAAATTTGTGAAGGAGAAGAATATCAAGGATATAACGTTTCGGGTACATACGCTGATACAATGCTGGTCAATGGATTGTGTGTAGAGCAGATTCTACAATTAGAAGTATTGCCTGTCGCGAGTTCTGAACGATGTGTACAATTGTGTAATGGGGAATCGTTTGGGATTTATACAGAGGCAGGTTCTTATTCCGATACTTTATCGTCGGTCAATGCTTGCGACTCTATCGTTACGACCCATCTCAGTTTTTACGAGAATGATGATGACGCTTATTTTAATATGAGTATATGTGAAGGAGAAGAATTTGAAGGTTATACCCAGAGCGGGAACTATTTGTTGCAGTTCGAATCGGTCAATGGTTGTGACTCTTTTGTGACAGTAGTATTGAGAGTTGATCCCTCATATAATCTTACCCGCGCAGAAACCATATGCTCGGGAGATGAATATTTTGGATTTTCAGAGTCTGGAACACATCAATTAGAATATCAATCAGTCAATGGTTGTGATTCTATTATAAATATAAATTTGAATGTGTTGCCTGAAAATTTTGTCCAAATTGATACTTCGATTTGTGAGGGTTTAAGTTTTCAAGGCTTTGATGAAACTGGCATTTATTTGAGAGAGTCCATTTCTCAAAATGGTTGTGATTCATTAACAGAGATTAATTTGAATGTTTTCAAGTCATTTGATATTGACATTGATACAACCATATGCGCAGGAAGAAAAGTCATGGATGAAGGTGAGGCAGGTGAATATTTCTTCTCTTTGCAAACCATCAATGGATGCGATTCCTTGATTGACCTCACACTAAACGTTCTTCCTTTCAATCATGAAAGTTGCGAAGTTGTAGAGCTTTATCCCAATCCTGCAAAACATAGAATGTGGGTCCGGGTGTATGATCCAGATTTTGAAAATGGAAAATTTGAAATCTACAGTTCGTCTGGAAAATTAATGGAGAAAGGATTTTTGGTCTATAGCTTGCACAGAGTGGACATGGAGCATTTTCATTACGGAACATATATCATCAAAATCATTTACGGTCAAAAGTCATATTACAAACAATTTATCAAGATTAAGTCGCATTGATGATGTCTAGGAATGCAACATTGAATGAAGTGCTCGAGGAATGTGCTGGTCTTTTGAATTCTGGTTATGATAAAGAATACATTCTCAAGAAAATTGAAATTCAAAAATTCACAACTGATGAGGCACGTATCATCCTCAGTGAAATTGATGATTATATAGTCGCAGAAGAACTTGAGAAGATCAATAAGTCCAAAAAATTAGAGCAATATATTCTCATTGCAATAGGCGTTTTCTTATTATTCGCTGTTTCCTCGGTGTTTATCGTAGAGGCTGCCGCGATTCCATTGCTGCTCCTTTTTTATCTTTTATGGCAGATTTATAAAATCTATGGATCAATTATGGTTAATGGGGAAGCGAATGAACAAATCTTCCACAAAAAGAAACGACTTTTCTAAATTTGAGATATAAACGGAAGACTTGTCGGACTTATCGAGAAATACTGAATTCACAGATGCTGAATTATTGGAAATGATTGTAGCAGGAGGACAGAAGTATCAACAGGCTTCTGAGATTCTTTTCCATAAATTCCAAGGTTTCATTCCCAAAGTGCAAGACAAGTTGCACTTGAGCCAAACACATATTCAGGATGCCTATTCAGATGCGTTGGTGAAATTGATCAGACAAATAAAATTGAAGAAATTTAGAGGTGAAAGTAAGCTCTCCACCTACTTTTTTTCAATTTTTAACAATACTGCGGTTGATGTTAGTAGGAAAAACTCGTCTAATAAAAACATCGTGACGCAAGAATTAAATGATTATAACCTAAGGGAAAGAGATTTGCTTCAAATTTTGGAGGCAAAAAGTGAGGCCAAGAATCTCATGTCCAAAATGGCACAGCTTGGAACCACCTGTCAAAAGATCCTCATGGATTGGGGTTATTATGGATATAGCATGGAGGAAATTGCGAAAAGAGCAAAGCTTGCAAACGAGGGTAGTGCTCGAAGTATGAAATTCAAATGCTTGAAAAAACTTAAGTCACTCCTAGATGTAGAAGCATGAACAAAGACCTGGAATATTACAAAAACAAATTTGACGATTACCTCGATGGCCATTTAAATCCGGAACAGCTTGAAGAGCTAAAAACGGAGTTGAATGCGAGACCAAATCTATCCGCAGAATTAGAAAGACATGTACAAGCCAGAGCTGCGATCAGGGCTTTTGGGGAACATGATCAGAAGGATAAGTTCAATAGTATGTTTGATGACATTGGGCCAAGTGAAAATCCTCCAAATCAACCAAAAACAAAGTCTGCGCTTATATGGGCACTTCTTGGGGTCGCGGTTTTAGCAGCACTCTTTTTGTTCTATAACAATAGCAAATCTACTTCAACAAATATTAACAAACCGTTAATTGCTTATCTAGAAGATCCATCTGCAAATCTCACCCGCCAGAATGCAAAGGTCTCCAATGGTGATTGGCTTGCTGGACTTGAAGCCTATAATAATCAAAGTTATAGCCAGGCTTTAGAGTATTTTGAAAAAGTGAGAACTGATGAAGCCTTTGCTACGGATAACACCGGACAATTGAATTTGTATTCAGGTGTTTGCAACCTCAGATTAGAAAACCATGACAAAGCCATCGAAGCCTTCAAAACAGTACCGACAAACAATCCGATGTTTGATGAAGTCCAGTGGTACCTTGCATTGACCTATCTGCAGAAAGGAGAAAATAAAAATGCAACATTGGTTTTACAAGCGATAGTCGATCAAAGCTCACACTTTAAAAAAGGTGAAGCCAAGGAATTGTTGTTAAGAATAAAGGAATGACGATGAAATGGTTGGTTTCCATTGCTTTCAGCATTTTTATTTTTGATATTGCTTCAGGTCAATATCTGAAAAACCTTCCGCATGCAGATCAACTGGATACTCAGCTTGAGCAAGCCACTTCTCTTTCTGCTGATGCAAGATTTGATCAATCCATTTCATCTTATCGTGGTATCGCAAAGACGTTTGATTCTTTATACCTAAAAGAGAATCAAAAAGCATATTTACAGAATGCCGTTCACGCAGACTTGTATGCGCTTTATGAAGAGTACAAAAATAACAGCAAGGCCAGGTTATTAGACAGTTTGCCAAAAATTGAACAGAAAATAAAATCAGTATTTAAAGAGGATCACCTTTTATATTCCTTCCTTCATTTTTGTCAAGTGAGATTTGATTCATCAAAGTCAGCTGAAAATAAAGCATTATTGCTTGCGGCTATTTCAAATTATGAAATACAAGAGCCACAATCATTTATATTAAATGCCTGTTATGATTTGTTGGTCAATTTTCATTTTAGAGAAGGCTCCTTTGACGATGCATTGAAAATAATTGAACAGGTACATGCAAAGCGTGAGGCCATCGATCCATTTAATCCGACAGAAATTCTGTACTCTATGTCGAATAAGGTTAGGTATTACTACTATACCAGTCAACTGGATCAGCTGGAGAAGGTAATATTTAAAGAAAAAGAAATTGGAGAAAAATATTTGAGACCGGACCATCCAAGATTAGAGGTCATCTATTCTCATGTTAGTGTTTTTGCGGGAGTTAAGAGTGATTATGAGATGGAGACCGAATATAAGAACAAGGCGATGCAACTTCGATCGAAGAGATTGGGAGATCCTTTTCATCCTTTATTATTGACTAATCATATCAATATAGCCGGAGCATATGCAGGTCTTGGAATGTATGATGTTGCTAACGCTCATCTTGACACCGCCATCATAATCCAAGGTGCCTTGCCTGAAGATCCAGAGGCATTATCTGCTATCCATCTGTCTAAAGGAAATGTGACTCCTGATAGGATTGAAGCAATGAAACATTACAAAGAAATATTGAAGTATGAAGATGTTTTACAAGGACCAGGTCAAGGAAATATTGCTTCAGCTTACAATAACTTGGGTGTTGCATGCAAAGAGACAGGCGACTATCCTGAAGCTGCGAAGAACTTTCTAAAAGCCATTCAATTCAGGCAAAAAATTGGAGCACCTGAATATGAATTGATCTCTTCGTATTACAATATTGCATCATTGTATGATATCCATAAGGATGAAACTTCTGCCTTGAAGTACCTATTTAAAAATCTTGAAATATTAGAAAATACCAAGAAGATTGATGTGATGAAGAGTTCTTCCAGCCTCAGGTTCATTGGTAAAATTTATAGAAAGCAAGGGAAATTGAATGAATCGGAAAAATATCTAAACCTTGCTTTGGCGGAACTTAAAGGACCTGAACTTGAAAGCAGTTGGTCTTATGTTGAAACATTGATGGCCTTAGCAAATTTGAAGATTGATCAAAAATTGTACGCTGATGCGTTGAATCATACAGCCCAAGCAAAAGAGATTTTAAGAGAGAATTCGGATGAAAATAAAGTGGCATCAACTTTATTGTCTGAAGCCTACATTCACTTGTTGTTAGACCAGCATGACAAATGGTATAAATATCAAAACGAAGCTTTTGAATCGGTGGGATTAAAACCAAAACCAAGTGTTGAGGAATTTTTAAGGCTTCCCGAAATCAAAAGATGGAATGCATTGACCATTTACTTAAATGCCTTGAAGTTAAGGCAAAAGTATAATAAGAGCTCACCTAACAAATCGATACCAATTGAAACAAGTGAGATTAGTTCCGCCTTGGAATTTATAGATATGTTTAAATCAAACTATTTCTTTGAGCATTCAGAAAAGCAATTTAGAGAGAACGTATCGCTTGTATACGAATTGGGTGTAGAACATTTTTGTGCTCAATATCGTGCCAATCCAAATGCAGAGAATGCTGAGCTTCTTTATCAAATTATTGAGAAGAGTAAGTCCATCGTTTTAAATCGGAATTATAAGTTGGAAAAAGCAATTTCCAGATTGCCTGATAAAATAAAAAATGAAGAAAAGAATCTGATGTTTGCATATGAGATGGCTTATCAGGCTTACAAAGCGTTGGATGTAAATTCAAATATTGATTCAGCTAGAATTGAAAAAGTTAGCAATGATTTCGAAAGCATTCAAAAGAAAAAAACGGACTTTATTGCAAAGTTAAAAAAGGAATATCCTGACTATTTGCAGGCGAGATATAATCAACAAATACCATCATTGGGTGAAATTCGTCAATATTCAAGAACTCTTGACCTTGCTGTTCTAAACTTCTTTGAGACCGAAAGTGATGTGGTTTTGTTTTTTGTCCACGGACAAAATGATCATTTAATTACTGTTCCAAAAGATGAGCTCAAACCAACAATTCTAGAGCTTAGAAGTCTTCTTGTTCAACCGGATTTGTACGCAAGTGAAACAATGTTCCAAGGCAATATGGAGAAATTTGCAGAGGTCGCTAGATCTTTGTATGAAAAACTAGAGTTGGATTCCGTTTTGAAAAATGAATCATGCACATCCTTACTGATCATACCAGACGGGATCGTTTGTTACCTACCTTTTGACGCATTGCTCAAAGCAAGTCCACGAGAAAATGATACCTACAAGGAATTTCACTATCTCATTAGAGATTATAAGATAAGTTATGCGGTATCTTCTAGTCATCTTATGTTTGAAAAAGATAAGAGAAAAGAAAAACTTAATTATAGTGGATTTGCTCCAAGTTATGCCCAAGCCAATTTCAGTCTTGAGCGATCTGCCGATACAACTTTACACCGTTTATTTAAAAACAAAGCCGAGATACAAAGCACATCCGAAATTTTGAATGGAACCGCTTTCTTGGATTCCTTGGCTACGAAAGAACAGTTTTATAATTCATCAAAGAATTACAATTGTCTCCACCTTGCCATGCACGCCGTTGTCAATGATTCTGTTCCAATGAATTCCTACCTTGGATTTTACAATTCAGAACTGGACGAAGAACAAAGACTTCATTCGAAAGACATAAGTCGAACATCACTAGACACCCGATTGACAATCTTGAGTGCTTGTAACATTAATACCGGCCGGATCGTAAATGGGGAGGGAATTTTAGGTCTTGCTCGTTCTTTTCAAATGGCCAACAGTCCAAATGTAGTGCTCAGCAATTGGGTAGTCGACGACAAGTCAGCTAGTGAAATCATCTATCAGTATTTTTCAAAGATTAAAGCCGGAGCTTCAAGTCCGGAGGCATTGAAAGATGCAAAGTTGAAGTATATAAAAGAATCAAGCTTGTTCAAATCTCATCCAGCCTATTGGGCAACATTCAGTTATTTCGGGACACCCGAATCTGTATTTATAACTCAGAAGCCATATTTGAACATTCTTTGTGCGGCTATTTTCGCTTTATTAATGTTCTTATGCATTTTTTATAGAAAAATGTAACCATTCGGTTCACGTTTTCATTCTTATTACGTCTCATCTTTTTGATTGTTCACGCAGTCATTTTTGATTAACTAAAAGCAATAAGAAATGAAAATTGTCAAAAGATTATCAGTTAAACTAAGTTTTATTATTTGCCTTGGTCTTCTGTTTGGAGCATGTTGTTCGGAAGACAGAGCGGAAATATCTGAATTTCGAGTATGCGATTCTGATTCTGAAATTCTTTGCGAATCAAACAAATCGGTTTTCTCTCAAAACGATCCACTCATCCATGCATCTGCGAAGTTAGAATGTGTTGATGCTGAACGGACCGCTACCTTCACATTGTTCTTTAATCTAGATGGGACAAAAATTGAAGTTGCACAGGCTTCTGCTAATTTGAGCGATGCAGAAGAAGATTCAAACGTATTTAATGTGGCAGGCAACTTCGGTTTGCCAGAAAATTTCATCTGGGATCCGGGAGAATGGGAGGTGACTCTCGATGTAAATTCCTCTGAACCTCTAAATGCTGTCAAGAAATTTACGGTAGAATAAATGAAAAATGTAAAAGCAGCAAAGCAATTCAATTCTGATTTGCTGTTTTTTAATCAAGAGGTCCTCATCTTAGATGAGGACTTTTTTTATTTTTTTTCAAAAAACATATATAAATAAATTATAATACGTAACTTTGGTGAATAATACCCCCTTTTCTCATCCCGCAATAGAAGTCTACCCATAACCGACTATTCCTCGCCGATTACCTTAATATAGCTCAATAGTTTATTGATCCTTTATTGGTTCACCAACCCTTATGATGTATAGATCCAGTCAGTTTAATGACAATACTTTTTAAAAAGTAAAGGGTTAAATATGGGTCTCTTTAATAATACTTTTCTACCGGTAAAAATACCGCAGGCTACTGCATTTTGGTCAAAACATTTCCAGAGGACTCATCTATTTGATCTTCCAATTATAACCTCAAAAGAATCCAATTACATCTTTCAATTAATTGCTATGAACCAAAACTTCATGAGAAATCAGCTTACCCATGGGTTAGTCAGAAATCTAGCGTTTTTATTTCTGATAAGTTTCTTTTTCCATCAGAACGCAAATGCTCAAGATTGTGACGTCAATCTCATAGAGGTGGCTGTTGTTGATGTGACAGGACTGAATGATCAACCAGATTTTAATGATGCACATATTTGCAGTGTATCAGATACGATTAGAATCGAGATGGGAACACCAGGTATTGAATGCAATCCAACAGCAACCATAAATCTAAATGAGTTCAGAGCGTATCTCCCACAAGGGTTTGATGTTGATGAAGTCATTTTTTCAATGGGCATTGGAGGTCCATGGACCCAAGGAACAGATTATACAGTTGTCAATGCACAAGGAACCGTTTCGATTGATATGAATCCGGGTGCAACAGTAAGTATAGATCAGAACAATCCTTTTGTTATTGATATTGTTTTGCATCCAACATGTGAAGCTGCAGATAATCAATTTGTGGTGCCAAACTACGAATTAGACTATTCTTTGCCTGGGAACATTCCATCACAATCAACAGGTGCTGGAGCCATTGATCTTATGACCGGAATATTCGAACCCTTTCTTAATATATTGGGCGCTTCTACAACACCAGCCGCGGAATTGCCAGGAGAAATTGTATGCAGGGAACTTACTATTGTAAACAATGGACAACTATCATTGCTGGATTCACTCGTATTTTGCGATGTACCAGATGTTCCTTTTGAATCAATTGTTTCTTTTGAATTAACACCCATTGAAGACGGTGTCAGTGGTACACCGATTGACATATTGACAAGTCTGCCTACAACCATGAATTTAGATAGCATTGAGTTGTTATTTGATGCTACAACCTATGGAGGTGCCAATGAACTCTTTGAAGTAAATGGTGGGCTAAGTTTGCAATATTGTTTTGAAACAAGCTGTCCTCCTGGTGTGAATAATAGTATGTTAAAAGCAAAGTGGGGATGCAATGAAATGATTTGTCAGGAGGCGACTGGTCTTGAGTCCATCGTTGTCAATTTTTCTGGGATACCAGATCTTGTCATAGATAGAAATCCTTTACTTGGCGATGATCCTTGCATTGATCCTATGATGTGGGAGTTCCGAATAGTCAATGATGCCGTAAATGGTGGAGCTTTCGAAACCATTGATGGTGAAGCAGATGCGCAGGATTTAAAATTGACTTTGTATAAGAATATGTGTGAGGTGTTCCAATATTCTGACTATTCGGTTGTATACGCCATAGAAGGTGGGGTAGTAACCGATATGAGTGCAGCATTGACCATCACAGAAATGATGGATTCACTCTGCGTGACAGGCTTACCAGATGTGAGCATTGGTGATACATTGATTTTTAAATTCAATCTCAATTTGCCAGCCGATGATGGGTCTCCCCTCGAATGTGAAGAGATGTATAATACATCTGAGTCAAATTGTTTAGACCCATATATAAAAATTGATTACGTTGACAGATGCGACCAACCGTTTACCGAAGGACAGTCTCCTCCGGTTGGAGCTAGCTTGCCTCCTTCTGATGGCAATCCTGTTATATCATTTTTAGAAGTTGATTACACAGAACCATCTTATTGCGAACCAGGTAGATTGGTTTTTGCAATGGAAAACCTTGCTGGATTGTCAGGTCCAACAACCGAAGCATTAGAATTACAATTCTATGTGCGGAAAGAATTTTGTGATTTGTATGATATCATCAATTACGAATACGGTCCAGATGCGACGACTGGAAATACAACCGGAGTTACTGTTGATGCTGCCAGCATTGATAGTTTTTATGTTGTATCAATTCCTTCCACCATTCCTCAAGGTGATATTGTGTTCTTTTCCTTTGAAATAGAATTGGGATGTAGAGATTCTGAAGCTTGTGTTTTTGATACTTACGAATGCATATTGCCAGACGTAAAAGCTACTTGGGAGAATTGTTTTGGCCTTCGATGGTTGCAAGAATATGAATTTCTTTATAAAATTATTGACCACAAGCCAGACCCAAAAAATTCGTTAGAGAATTTTGGTGGAGGAGCCGGTCCTGTCTCGCAAAGAGGATCAGGTTGTGGCTATAGAAATTACTATTACAGATATCAATTTGGAGGAATAAATTATGATGATTGTAGGGTGTTCTTAAGATATAAAGTGGCCCAAATAAATCCAGATGGTACAGCAGGTACAGTGCAGACTCCTGCCGATATGGCTGTAGGCGTCGGTAGTGATACTGGTCCTACCACTGATTATACCATTGCAGGTGCAGGAGGTGCACCAGATACTTTGGTGATTGAGGTCGA
The DNA here is from genome assembly GCA_020629535.1 of Saprospiraceae bacterium. Lineage (GTDB taxonomy): Bacteria > Bacteroidota > Bacteroidia > Chitinophagales > Saprospiraceae > JAHDBF01. The sequence continues at coordinate 15,605 of JAHDDD010000004.1, read as the reverse complement.
ATCTGATTTAATCGAATCTTGTATTGAAGATGACGAACTTTTGATCAATGTTCAATTCATGCCGATTTGTACATCCCAAACCGAACAGGTGATGTATTACGAATCATATGAGGTCATCTTTGAGTGTAACAACGGGTCAAATTGCTGTACATTTAACAGAAGCTGCTATGAAAGAATATTGAATTGCACTTGCGGAGGTGGCGGATCAACTCCAACTTGTTATTTATACTGCATGGAAACAGTTGATGCGAGTCTTTGTAGAGAGACGGAAGGATGTGTCGATCCTACCGGCACTTTTGGAACTACACCTGACCCAAAAGAAGTCGGTCTCGAATGCGATATTTTTAACCTATCTGCAAGAGCAGACTTCTTAAGACAAACAACTTCTCCTGCCAATCCACGTTGCGATACAGTAGATATGATTTTTGTGGAAGTTGACCCAGGACCTTATATGACCTACGTGCCTGGATCAGCAAACTTCACTGTATATGTCAACGGTGTTGGTATGTCAAGTACATGCACTGATATTCCGTGGGATCCTATCAATGAAGAATTTGATCTTTCTGCCTGTGTGGATTGGACAAATGTAATAGATGGAGATTCAATCAGATTTACTGCCGACTGGGTAGTAGATGATGAATTGCCTGAATGTACAGATGGTTTTATGCAAGAAGATATGCGTGTACGATTTAAAGGAAAATTCACCGATGGTGGAAATATAACGGATTGTGGGTCTGCGCAACAAGTGTCTTATTTTGTTGGTGATCCTTTCAAAGCCAAAATGCTAGCAAATCTTGAGTTTAAAAATAACTGTGAAGTAGAAGCAGCTGTGATGATGTTTGATGAATGTGCATCAGGAAATTTATTCAATGATTACAGACCTGGTTACATTCTGGATTCCATCGTTTACACGGTAATGGGTATTGACTTAAGTTATATCAGTAATTCAGCAGTACTTCGAAGAAAAGGGCTGAATGGTGTAATTGATTATCCGATTCCTGATGGGAATATTGTTGAGACCAATGATGGTGGTATAAATCTCGTTTTTGAAAATGATGGAAGTTGGCCTGAAGAATTGACAAGAAACAGTGCGCATGATTCACTTTTCTGTCTTGTCTTCGACATGGAGTTTATAGAGTGCTATGATTATATGACCAACGTGGTGGCAAGCTCTCAGATCTATTATCACTCTTGTGGTGGATGTGGACCAAGCATGATTGAATCTCCTGGAGGAGTAGAGTTAAATAATCCTCCACAGGCGGTTTTAAATTGTTTGGGAGCACCGATTGTTCAAGTTCCTTCTGATGAGGTAACTTGGAGTATTCAAGTTGGACACACTCCTTCGGCCAGTTTGCATTGGGTGGCATTGGATATTCCTGATGATATTAATTTGACCAAAGTTTTTGATGAGACCACTGGTGTGGATATTCTTGATTCAGGTACTCCGGGAGCTGATGGTGTGATGTATTGGGAGCTAGGATCTGAACCATTCAATGATCTTACCATATGTGCAGAATATACGGGTTGTGATACAACTTACGTACCTGTCTACGCTGGTTGGGCTTGCAATGATTATCCTACCGATCCGGTCACGGGCGAATTTATTCCAGGCGAATTTTGCGATCTCTTACAAAAGGAGTTGGGAGTAGTAAGGGCAGGAACAGGATTGCAGGTGACTTTTACCGATATGCCTGAAGAAGCAGTGCCTCTATGTGAGGAAGTTGATTTTGAAATTGAAGTAAAGAATGTGGGTACGTCTTCAAATTTCATCCAAAATGTATGTTTCTATATTCCTAAAGAAGGGATGGTGTTGGTTGACGGTTCAGTTTGTGTCGCATATCCTGATACCGTTGCCACGCTTCCAAATCAAGGTAGCTACATGAATGTAGACAATGCATTATTGTCAATTGTCAACCCAGACACCTTGGTCAATGGACAGGCAAGTATAAAATATGAAATTGACCTTGATGCCTTGGGTCTTCCTTGGGGACCTGATAGAGAGTTGCTTGGTGCAAAATTTCCTGAAGACAACACAAACAAATACAAAGTAAAATGGAAAGTAATAACAAATTGTGATTATATCTCAGGCAGTAAAGCCTTTGTCGAAGCGGAAGCCGAAGATCGTTGCGGAGAATTATTAACCACGATGGCAGAATCTTCAGATTTGGTTGCAATCGAAAATCTTGATCCAAGGGAATTGAATAGAAATCAAATTACCATCTTAGATACTTTGCTCAGAGCTTGCGTTGGTCCACAAAGGTTTACAGTAAACTTAGTGAGTTTTCCAAAACCGATCGCAGACAACGAGTACGTCTGTATTGAATTCCCTCCTGGAGCTACCTTGTTAGGTGCAACTCAATTTAATCCCATTGCATGGGATATGGATGCGAGCCTGACATCCGCTGCTCTTCCAAGTGGTAATACAGAATATTGTTGGCATATTCCACCAGGGACACCTCCAGGTGTATTGGTCTTTAATGTAGATTTAGAAATTGATCCGACAACACAATGTGGAGAATTGCCTTTTACAACCTACACAAAGGCACAAGATGAAGCCGTATGCGTTACAGATAATTCAACGTGTACCATGGAATTATTCACGAGTGATTTAGGACAGAGCTCAATTGAATTAATTCCGGCCCTATCCTTTGTAAATGAAAGATTTGAAGCAGATATAGAGTGCAGTTCAACAGGTGATCTTTTCATCACTTCTCAAATTGCTATCCAAAATCTCGGACCTGAAATTCCTGCTGGTGTACCAACTGAGGTGACACTTTTTGCTGATAGAAATGATAATAATGATCTTGATGCGGGTGAAGAGATTGGGACAGGATTTTATGATGGAGGCTTTTTCCCAAGTCAAATAGTTTTTATTGAAGCTTCGGGAGATGTAGCTCTCGAAGATATTTGCAGATTGATGGTATTACCGACCACTGGTGGTTGTGCCTGTACTACGAATGCTGCCGATTTTTCTGAAGCAAATATGGATCTGAGTATATGTAATTCCTTTCCAATAGTATGCGAAGGCAGCCAGGCAAGTTTACTTTGCATGGATTTACCAGCGTCTGGTTTCAATCTCGAGTGGGCATCTATTAACGATCCAGAATTAATCTACCTTGATCAAACGTCTGGAACATTTGGTCCGGCGCCAGTTGGCGTATACACCTATGACGTTACTATGAATTTGGGAGCGGGATGTGAACTCAATGGAAGATGTAGCATGCAAGTCATTGGTGATCTTGGCGAATTTACCATCTCAGGTGAACCTACTTGCGTCGATTCTATTGGTAAATGTACCATAGAATTAGAACCACTTTGTGTTCAGGGGCCAATGACAGCTGGTGCATTTAGCGTTGGTTGCGGAACTTTAAATCAAACCAACGGAACCAACTTTGGTGTAAAGTATTCAATTGAACTGATCCATGCAGGAGAGACTTATTCGGCATTAGCACCCATAAGTTTCGATACTATTGATTTGTGGGTAGCAAATGCAAATGAAGACTTATTGATTCAAAAAGAAATATTTGGAAAGGAGCTATGTTATTTGAATGAATTTGGTTTGGAGCAGCAAGGGTATTTGGTGCCACAATATTTTAACAATGGGCTTGCAAATGAAATTACTGCTTGTAGGTTGATTTCATGTTCTAATGTATTTGGATTTGGATTTTCCTTAAGTGGAAGTGTAGACCTGACCTTGAGCGGTACATGTGGTTCTATCACTTCCACCATAAATTATATTGATTATGCCGATTTCGAAAGTCAAGCTGAAGCATGGTTAAACTCTGACGGAACTATGTTTGCATCAAACTGGGATATTAGTAACGTTGGTGCTGGTGGACCAATATTTGACTTGACGAATACAGAAGTCAATCCGGCATGTCTTGGAGATATAACATTCAATTGGTCTAACGGATTAGCTTCAAGAAATACTATTTGGAGAACTTATTGTGAGAAAGATTGTCTGGGAGGGACACTGGATTTGCAATTCCTCATTTTTGATGTGAATGGCAAACTGGTTGAAGAACAACCTACAGAATTCTGTTGTGGTACGACGAATGAAATTTACACCATGAGAACCAGGCGACAATCTTTTGGTTGTTTCACAGGGACTATCAGTTTTGGTGTTGCAAATGTGGCAGTTTCATTTGGAAGTCAAAGTGAAATTCCAAATCCTCTGAATGATCTTTTACTTTATGATTGGGAGGTTCCAGAAGGAGATTTAATGTCACAAGAAGGAAATTGTGCTTTTGTCAGATTTGGAGATCTTGGGACTTATGACATATGTGCTACACCATTACTTTCCCCTGATTCAGAGCTTGATTGCACATTTCCGAAAATTTGTAAAGAAGTTGAAATTTATCAGGATGATGTTCGGGCAGTAGTAGAGGCTGTTCCAGCGGTGACTTGTTCTGAAGAGCCATCATTTAATATTTTGCTTACCAATAATTTAGAAGTATCATCGGTAACTGTATGTGATGAAAATGGAAATCCGGTTTATTCACAGTCAGCTGAAGGCTGTCCTGGTGTTGCATCTTCATTGGTGCCCCTCACAGGAGGTTTCGAATGCTTGACGTTAGGAAATTGTTCAGTCATTGATGATGAAAGTATTACGGGGCTTAAATTTTTAGGAGGTTATTTCTTTAATGTCCAAGGAGGTGATTATTGCTTCGATGAAGATGGCACCATTGTTCCTGGAGACTCAGGCTTGGGTATAGCTTGTGAAGCAAAACTGGGTGATGGAATTCTTTCTGAATTTTACTCCTCAGCAGACAACCCAGAATCGTTTCCAGAGTTTATGGAAAATATTTTAGACAATAACTTATCAGAAATATTCAATTCTACCAGTTCAGGTTGTACATATGCGGAAGGTCTCGAATTTACAGCTAGCGAATGTGATGGATTGTATTCATTAATTGGCTTGCCACCAAATGTTGGCTTTGCTATAAGTTTCAGATATAATGTACTTAGTTCAGAAATATCAGGAGTGGGCAATGTTGTATTCCTTCCGAAAGGGTCTGTCATTGATGAAAATCATTCAGCTCCTATTACTGCTGGAGAATATACTGTAAAAATTGTTGGAAATAATTGTGGAACGGAAGCTGAATATCCTTTGTCCATTGGTGAGCCGCCAACAAGTGAAATTCTAAGTATAATAGAATGTAATGACGCAACCAATTGCGCCAATCCTGATGCATCGATTGTTGTCGATGTGCAAACGAATGGAGCTATTGATTCTTTGGTTCTTTGCCTAGATGACGGTACGTGTGTATCTGTCGACTACAGCTTTGAATCTCCTCCTTTGCAAATGGTGAATGAAGCATTTACTGATTTGAATGTGGGTCCTTATACAATAAAAATATTTACAGAGTGTGGAGAAGATGAATTGTCATGTATACTCGGCAGTGCAACAGACTATGTTGACATTATTGACCCAATAGTCATGCAATACACAAACTGTGCTGCAAATGATGCACAAATTGATTTGACTGTAGATAGCAATAATCCGATTGACTCCATTATTTGGTGTGGACCTGATGGAATGCTCTTGAAAGACATTGGTCCACATAGTTCACCCTACAACGCATCTACTGGTACGGGGATACTATATGGATCATGGCAAGCAAAAGTATATACAGCTTGTGCTTATACGGAGCAATATTTTAACATTGCAACACCTCCTCCAGGTGCTGGGGTGGATGTAGTATGTTCGCCAAATCCACCTGTCAATTGTACAGAGACTTTTGGTTCTATTGACATCAATGTAAATTATACCCCAGACGGTATTGTGCCAGATTCAATAGTGCTTGATGCACCTGGTGTACATTATGTAAATACAACTGGAAGTACAAATGTAAACTTTGGTCCATTGGTGCCAGGAAGTTACACAATCACAGTCTACAGTTGGGATGCATGCAATAACAAAGAAGTCATTTGTGAATTATTGCCTCCAGCGGATGATTTGACAATTACGAATGTGATTGCTCCAATGCTACCTTGTGAAAAATTAGATCCCGAATTTTCAGATTTAGTTACCTTAAGTTATACAACCGATCCGTCATTGCCTATCATTAGAATAGATTGGTACAAAGGTGAAGATGTAGATTCTGGTACATTGGTTTTTAGTGACACAAGTCCTGGGGCCAATAGTGACGATCTTCCTGTTTCAGCAGGTGATGAAGGCCATTACTGTGTTGTAGTTATCGCTGGTGATGCTGGATTATTAAGTCCGTGCCCAAGAGATACCATGTGCTTTGAAATACTTGCTGATCCTTGTCCTCCAGATTGCGAGCTTGTCTTGGCAGAGCCATTGATTGTAGAAAAAGTAGATTGCTTTGAAGGAAGTCTTTTTGATATCAACCTATCATATAATGGTTCTGGTTGTATTGTTGAAGATGCGATGGTTGCAGGCACAGGTTCTTTTAATCTTCAAGTAAAAGATGCAGAAGGTAATATAATAAAAACTCAATCTAATAATACATCTCTCACCGATATGATCGTATGCGAAGATGTGTATCCAGGAAGCTATACCGTATCGGTTGATTTCTATGCTAACGGATCATTGGTCTGTTCAGATGAGATAACTTATGAACTCATTGGAGCAAATATGATTGAGTACATCATAACGGTTCAGACAACACCAACCTCATGTTCAGTAGAAGAAGGGAAGGTAGAGGTGATTTCTGTGACTGACACTGATGGGAACATTTATAATATTACTGATTTTGACTACATACTTTATGACGGCTTCACACCAATAGCAATGACAACAAGTCCAGATGCTCCAGCATTCTGTGATTTGAAGACAGATTTGTATTCAGTCGGTTTGGTCGATCAGAATGGATGTGAAGTGGCAACCATTGGTGCCATCGTAGAAAACAATGGTGAAGGTGGAAAGATTGAACCATTGACCATTCTTTCAAGTAACAATTGTGGGCCATGTGATGGAAGCATCATTATGCCACAAATACCAGGCATTATTTATAGATTACAAGATCCGGATGGGAACTTATTATTCCCTGATGATCCACCTCAAGACAATATATTTAGTGGCCTATGTCCAGGAGAATATACTCTTGTTGCTTTTGATTTGAGTCTAGATCCTCCTGATGGTTGTCCAATGATTTGCGACTTGGATGTTCCAATAAGTGAAGATGGATTCTTTGTCAAATTGGACACACTAACGGCAAGCCCGTGTGAGTTGAACGATGGTCGAATCATGGTTATGGCCCAAGGAGGAAATTGTTCTTATGAATGGGAACTTTTTGATCTTGGTGGGACAATGATTTCTGATTCTCCCATTCCTGATCCTAGCGCAAGTTTGTGCGGAGACTTATCTGACATGATGATATTTACGAATGTCCCACCTGGCGAATACAAGGTGATTGGTTTCGCTTCTGATGGAATGGGCAATCCAAGAGCATGTATGCACATGGACACCATTTTGCTCAGAGACAATGATATTAAAATTAATATAGATGATATAACGGCTGATGACCCATTATGCTTTGAAGGCTCAGATGGTAAAATCACTATCAATGCTACGATGTCAATAGGAGAAACGATGGAGGTGTGGAATGAGAATGACAATGTTGTTGGATCATTCTTACCTTCTGATCCGGTCCCATATTGTGTGAATAATGTTTCGGCAGGTCTATATGAAGTGAGAATCACAGCAGGCGAAGGTATTTTTGAATGTACGGAAATCATTGACATTCTTGTGGAAGAACCTGATCCCGTACTTGTAGAATTTGAAACCCAAGATCCATCTGATTGTATAACAGATGATGGAGAAATAGCAGTAACGGCAAGTGGGGGAGCTCCGGCTTATACAATTTCTTGGGCTGATGCTTCATTAAGTGGTTTCAATGTCAATGGTTTAGCAGAAGGAGATTATCCATTCACGGTTACCGATGATGTCGGATGTACAGCTGAGGGTCAGGCAAGCATAATATTGCCATTCTGTAATGAACCTTGTCCAGATATATATCCAGAATTTGCAGTGGTGGATGCTGAATGTGGGTCATCTAACGGAACCATGTATGTGACCGTACCAGACAATCCTTCGAGCTATACCTACTTGTGGGATAATGGAAATACTTCACAAGAAAGAATAAATTTATCACCAGGAATATATTGCGTGACTATTACTTCAGTTGTCGATGCAGAATGTTCAATTGAGGTTTGTCAGGAAGTGGATGCAATTGATGGCCCGATGGCAAGTGGTATCGTTGAAGGAGCAACTTGTACAGATCTTGGGAAAATTACCTTAAATATTTCTGGCGGAACAGCTCCGTCTACACTCACTTGGGATGGTCCAGATACCTTCGATGGTGGCCCGATTCCTGTTTCTAATGGAGATTGTATATTCGGCCCAGCCGGTAATTATAATATAGAAATTACTGACGATATGGGTTGTAGCAATTTCCTAAACCTCGAAATTGACTATGCGACAGGATTAACTGTCTTACCTTCTGTGGTTCAATTTCCTTCTTGCGATTCCAATGATGGTCAGGCAAGTGTGGATATTGTAGGAGGAGTTTATCCTTACATGATTTATCTCAACGGTGTTTTGTATGCGACACAAAATACAACATCCATTGAATTGTCAAATCTGGCAGCTGGTCAATATGAAATCTCCGTCATTGATGGCAATGGTTGTCCCGGTGAAGCTAGCTTGCTGCTGTCTTCAGGTGGAGGGCCAAGTATCGATCCTGCTGCATGGGTTTTTACCGACGCAGTGTGCGGAGGAGATCAAGGAAGCATTGAATATTTAGGCGGATCAACAGCGGATGTTACATACGCTTTATATACAGCATCATCGACCATACCTTTTGCGATTTTGGGCGGAAATGAAACAGCTACATTTAATGTAGAAATTGGAAATTACTTCCTTGTATGCGAAGATAATATCACTGGTTGCACGGATGTTCTCGCTAACATTGAAATCGATGCACCTGAACAGTTGGATTTTGTCGTTCAATATCATCAGCCAGAATGTGATCAATTGGGTAGCATTGATATAGTAGAAATAACAGGAGGATACACAGCAGGTGTAGATGCAGATATAACCATTACCGATGGCGCGGGTGTTATTGTCAATACAGCCTCAACAGGAGATGTTCTTGAACCCGGAACGTATACAGTTACCGTTTGCTATCTTGGTTCGGATGGTTCAACAAGTTGCTGCAAATCCAGAATGGTGGATTTGGTGAGAACAGAAGAATGTATTTTTGATCTTGCATTAACCAAAACCTTGGCTGCAGGACAATCCGCATATGTCAGTCCTGGAGACGATGTAAATTTCACCATCACCGTTTGCAACCAAGGAAATTATACAGCATCCAATGTAGATATTGTAGAATACACACCCGTTGGACTCAGTTTGAGTATCTCTGATACCAACGGTTGGACAGATATAGATTCAGATGGAGATTATGAGAATACAATCGTTGGTCCAATACCAGCAGATGAATGTGCGACTGTAGACATACTAATGACGGTAGACCCTTCTACTTCTGTTCCGTTCTCTATTACCAATTGGGCAGAAATTCAAGATGCTGAAGATATCAATGGAAACCATCCAGATGATGTCGACTCTGATCCAGATGACGATGATAGTAATGACCCATATGGCGACGATAATCAAACCGATGATGATGGAACCATTGACGAAGATGATCATGACCCGGCAACAATTCAAGGATTGCCTGATGAAGTGTTTGATCTCGCTTTGAGGAAAGTACTTTCACCAACTCAGCAGACTCCAGTCTATGTTGGCGATGATGTAACATTTGAAATTACCGTCATCAATCAAGGAACGATCACTGCCCAGAATATTGAAGTAACTGATTATGTGCCTGCTGGGATGTCTTATAGCGCAAATGATACAAATGGTTGGACTGATACCGACAATGATGGAAATTATGAAAATGTAATTTTTGGTCCTCTAGCACCAGGGGCACAGGTAACGATCGAGATTGTATTGACCGTCGACGTATACCCGCCTTCCGGTAGTTTTGAAAACTTTGCCGAAATCAGTGCAGCTGAAGATGAAGAAGGAGCTAATCCTCCAGATATTGACAGTACACCAGACGATGATGCTGGAAATGATAATTACGATCCAACTGATGATAATGAAATTGAGGAAAATGGCATGGAAGGAGAGGATGAAGATGATCATGATCCTGCTGAAGTTCCGATTGCACAGTTTGATCTTGCACTTGTTAAGGAGCTCGCTCCAGGAGAAACAGGACCGTACACATACGGCGATGACGTTGAGTTTAAAATTACGATTTTCAATCAAGGCAATGTTGATGCCTACAATGTAGATGTTGTTGATTACGTTCCAATAGGTCTTACTCTTTCTACAAATGACACCAATGGATGGACAGATGTAGATATGAATGGAATTTTGGAAAATACAATCGAAGGACCAATACTTGCAGGAGAAGATGCTTGCTTGTTTATAGTCTTTACTATACAGCATGGAGCCGATTCACCATTGATAAACTGGTCAGAAATAGCAGACGCAGAAGATGAAAATGGAGATCACCCAGAGGACATTGATTCAAATCCAGATGACAATCCAGATGATGATGTGTATGGAGATGATAACCAGACTGATGGTGATGGAACTGATGATGAAGATGATCATGATCCAGCACAGATTGAATTGGATGTATTTGACTTGGCACTTACAAAGGTGTTGGCTGCAGGACAATCTGGCTATGTCATGGCAGGAGATGACGTTACTTTCACAATAGAGGTTTGTAATCAAGGAACCATTGACGCATACAACATCAGTTTGGTTGATTATCCACCTTCAGGTTTGAGCTTAAGTGGAGCAGATACCAACGGTTGGACGGATGTGGATATGAATGGAGTATATGAAAATTCTATAACAGGTCCATTGTCGGCAGGTGATTGCACCAGTGTTGATATTGTAATGACAGTGGCAAATCCATTGGCTGATGGTACGACTTTGGTCAACTGGTCTGAAATTGCAGATGCGGAGGATATGGATGGAAATCATCCTGAAGATGTAGATTCCGTTCCAAATGACGATCCTTCAGATGACAATTATGGAAATGATAATGAAACGGGAGAAGATGGTCTAAATGGTGGAGATGAAGATGATCATGATCCAGCTCAAGTCACTGTAAGTGAAGATCCGGTATACGATTTAGCATTGAAGAAAACCATTTCCGTAACTCAACCTACGCCAATTTATCCTGGTGATGATGTGACCTTTGTTATCATGGTCATTAACCAAGGAACTGAGGACGCATACAACATTGACGTTGTAGACTACATTCCAACAGGAATGAGTTACAGTATTAATGATACCAATGGTTGGGTAGACCTTGATATGGATGGTGACTATGAGAATACCATAGTCGGACCTTTAGCACCAGGTGAAATGGAAATTCTGGAAATAGTTCTGACCGTCGACGATCCTTGGACAGCAGGTACTTTGGTTAACTTCTCAGAAATTTCTGACTTTGAAGACGATATGGGCAATCATCCGCCTGATGAAGACTCATTTCCTGATGTTGATCCAGACAACGATGGTCCTTGGATGGACAATGAGACGGAAGATCCATTAGATGAAGATGATCATGATCCTGAAGAAATAACGGTAGATGTATTCGATTTGGCATTGATAAAAGTATTGGCTCCTTTCGAAAGCAATCCTTTTGCTCCAGGAGATGATGTAACCTTCGTCATTGAAGTGCACAATCAAGGAAGTATAACGGCTTATAATATTGATATTGAAGAAAGCTTGCCAACGGGACTCACACTAAGCACTAACGATACAAACGGTTGGGGAGATCCAGACACAGATGGCGCCTTGGAGTTAACCATTCCTGGTCCGTTGGCACCTGGTAATTTTGTGCAAATTGAGTTGGTAGTCACCATTGATCCAATGTTGACTGGAACACTCTCTCTTGAAAATGTTGCAGAAATAAGCGACGCAGAAGATGAAGATGGAAACCATCCAGAAGACGTTGATTCAGATCCAGATGAGGATCCTGATAATGATGATGAGGTGAATGATGCATTGGATGATCCGATGGACGAAGATGACAATGATCCAGAAGTTATAGAAGTAACGGACTGTGTATATGATCTAGCTTTGAATAAGATATTACAAACACCAATTAGTTCGATAACAATTGGAGGAGATCTTGATTTTGAAATTTGTGTATATAATCAAGGTAATAAACCAGTATACAATATTGAGATTTCAGATCATATGCCTGAGGGTACAAGTCTGAGTATCAACGATACAAATGGTTGGACCGATTTTGATGCAGATGGAGTGTATGAAATGACGAATCCAGGCCCCTTGGCACCTAATGACTCTTATTGTGTTGAAATGTTATTGACATTGGATTTCATTCCTGAAGATGCAACAACATTGATCAATATCGCTGAAATCAGTGGAATGGATGATGAAGATGGCGATCCAGTCGATGATATTGATTCCGATCCTGATATGGATCCAGATAATGATGGGCCTCCTATCAATGATGAAATCGATGACCCGATGGATGAGGATGATCATGACCCAGAGCCAATACCAATCTTTGATTTGGCATTGATCAAAACGACAACAGATGAAGGGCCATTCAGTTATGGAGACGACATAACGTATACGATCACCGTTTATAATCAAGGAAATGTGACGGCAACAGAAATTGAAGTGACAGATCACATTCCATGCGGACTAGCTTGGCTGACTAGCAATGAACCACTTTGGACATACGATATGGCTTCAAGCACAGCAGTAACAACAGTGGCCGGACCGTTACAACCAGGTGATTCAACCAAAGTAACATTGGTTCTTGACTTGACAGGTTGTCAGGGCGATGATGCACCATTTTACAACGTGGCAGAAATTTCTGATGCAAGCGATGAGAATGGAGATCCGAGAGAAGACATCGACTCTGATCCAGACGATGATCCGGAAAATGATGGAGATCCAAAGGACAATGAAAATGATGATCCTGACGATGAAGATGATCATGATCCAGAAGATTTGAAGATTTTCGACTTAGCATTGAACAAGGTGACCTCGGATACAGGGCCTTTCAACTATGGAGATCCAATAACATTTACAATAAACGTATACAACCAGGGTAGTGTGACAGCTGCCAATATTGATGTAGTAGATTACATACCGTGTGGATATACTTATCTGAGTTCAAATGATCTTGTATGGTCATTCAATGCAACAACTTCACAGGCCACGACTACTTTGCCAGGAACGCTTGCTCCGGGAGAGATGACCTCAGTAAATATAACACTGGAAATTTCTCAATGTATTGATAATGAAGATGCATGGACAAACTTTGCAGAGGTAGCCGATGCAACAGATGAAAACGGTGACCCAGTTGATGATGTTGATAGTGTTCCAGACAATGATGTCGACAACGACAATTACAATGATGCACATGATGATGACACGGAAAATCCAGCAGATGAAGATGATCATGATCCTGAATCTATTGACATCTTTGATCTGGCATTGATCAAGACGACAACGGAAACTGGGCCTTTCGAATACGGCGATGACGTTACATTTACAATCACGGTATACAATCAAGGGAATCTTGCAGCCACACAAATAAATGTTGCCGATCATGTTCCTTGTGGGTTTGGCTACTTGCCAATCAATGATCCTTTATGGTCCTTTGACAATGTCACAGGAATTGCTTCGACCACTATAGCTGGTCCTTTACTTCCAACTGATTCTGTTAAAGTAAATATTACCTTAGTTTTAATCGGTTGTGCCGATGATGGTGGGTATTATAATGTTGCAGAAATTATTGAGGCGTCAAATGAAGAAGGGGACCCGACAGAAGACATTGATTCCGATCCAGATAATGATCCGGAAAATGATGGCGATCCAAAGGACAATGAAAATGATGATCCAAATGATGAAGATGATCACGATCCAGAAGAGATCGAAATTTTCGACCTTGCCTTGAATAAAATGGTTAGCAACTTTATGCCACCTGGAGGATTTATGTTTGGGGATATTATCATGTATGACATCAACATTTACAATCAAGGTAATATTCCTGCTTCGAATATTTTGATCTCGGATTATATCCCGGCAGGATATGTTTGGGATGCTTCTCTAAATCCAGGCTGGACTGGAATTGGACCAGCTCCAACGACTGTTCAGTTTTTATATACGGATGTCATTGAGCCCGGGGAGTTTGCTACAGTAATGATTCAAATGCAAATCATCAGTGTCCCTGATGCGGATCCTGTTGAAGCCTATCAAAATTTCGCAGAGATAAGCAATGCTACCGATGAAGATGGTAATCCACAAGAAGATTTTGATAGTGATCCAGATGACGATCCGGACAACGATGATTATGTAGATGAAAATGATGACGAAACTGAAAATCCTGATGATGAAGACGATCACGATCCTGCATTGCCTCCATTTATGGATTTGGCTTTGAGGAAAACTCTTGCATTCGAATACACGTCCGTTAGTCCAGGTGATGATGTGGTATTTAATATCACAGTTTTCAATCAGGGAACCATATACGCATACAATATTGGAGTTGTGGATTACAGTCCGCCAGGACTTGTATTAAGTGCCTCAGATGCCAATGGTTGGGACGATGCAAATGCGCCAAATTATACCAACGGAATTTCTGGGCCACTTGCTCCAGGAGATTCAACGACACTGCAACTTGTGATGACGGTTCAGCCGTATATGACTGAAGGAGATTATCTTAATTGGGCGGAGATATTTGATTATGAAGATGAAGATGGAGATATGCCAGAAGAGTTTGATAGTAATCCAGACAATGATCCAGACAATGATGGAGATTCCGACAACAATGAAATTGATGAGCATGGTGACGGTGATGATGAAGACGATCATGATTTCGAAGAGCTTGCAACTTTCGACCTTGCATTGGTGAAACGTGTGAATCCAACCGATCCTGTAAAAGCAGGTGACGATGTGACTTTCACAATCACTGTTTATAACCAAGGTAGTATCACAGCGGCAAATGTGGAAATCAATGATTATATCCCATCAGGCTTCTTATTGAGTGAAAATGATGACAATGGTTGGATTGAGCAAAATCCTTCATGGGCTACAAATACAATTGTGGGACCAATAGTGCCGCAGGATTCTGCGAAGATTGAAATTGTACTGACAGTTCAACAAGATGCAACCTTATCAACCCTTCAGAACTGGGCTGAGATTGGTGGTGCAATGGATGATGCCGGTAATGACATGTCTGGTAATGACACAGATAGCGATCCAGACAATGATCCTGATAATGATACATTTGGTGAAGACAATGATACTGAAGGTGATGGATCAATTGATGAAGATGATCATGATCCGGCTTGGCCTCCGATCTTTGATTTGGCATTGATGAAGACTACAGCACATACAACTCCGGTAGTACCTGGGACAGTAGTGACATTTACCATCAAAGTTTACAATCAAGGAAATATTACGGCCAATATGATCGATGTGGTAGACTACATTCCTTCTGGTTTTGTAATTGATCCCAATGATTCAAATGGATGGGTGGAAGTCGCCGATAATATTGTTTCTTACA
>JAHDDD010000003.1 GCA_020629535.1 Saprospiraceae bacterium | reverse complement strand
CAAAAGAGATAATTGAATTATAATTAAGTATTCAAACAAAAGATATGACCACTCAAATTAAAGACCTCAATCATTACAAAGAAATATATGCTCAAAGCGTCAAAGATCCTGAAGGATTTTGGAAGAAGGAAGCTGAATCATTTATTTGGTTTGAGCCTTTCGATAAAGTTTGTGAATGGAGCTTCAAAGGACCGGATGTGAAGTGGTTTTTGAATGGTAAAACAAACATTACTTATAATTGCATAGATAGACATTTGATTGATCGTGCTGATCAGGTGGCAATATTATGGGAGCCAAATGAGTCAGATCGTGAGGCAAAATCAATCACGTATCAGGAATTGCACGATGAAGTTTGTCGATGTGCTAACGGGCTAAAATCATTGGGAGTTCAGAAAGGCGATCGTGTAGTTTTCTACATGCCTATGGTTCCTGAATTGGCGATTGGGGTATTGGCTTGTGCCAGAATTGGTGCTGTTCACTCTGTGGTGTTTGCTGGTTTTTCTGCACAAGCATTGGCCGATCGTGTAGATGACGCAGAAGCAAAGATTATAATTTGTTCTGATTATAATAAGAGAGGTGCTAAGAATATTGCAGTCAAAGATGTGGTCGATGAAGCAATGAATATTGGTTGCAATAGTGTGACAAATGTACTTGTCCACAAGAATACAGGAGAAAAGGTTGATTGGTCAGATGATGTGGATCTTTGGTGGCATGATGTTGTTGATAATCAAGGATCAATGTGTAAGGCAGAGGAGATGGATAGTGAGGATATGTTATTTATACTTTATACTTCAGGCTCAACGGGTAAGCCCAAAGGGGTAGTGCACACGGTAGGGGGGTATATGCTGTACACATGTTTTAGTTTTAGAAATGTCTTTCAATATAAAGAAGGGGATATTTACTGGTGTACAGCTGATATCGGATGGATCACTGGTCACTCTTATATAGTTTACGGCCCATTATTGGCAGGCGCTACTACGATGATGTTTGAAGGAGTGCCTACCTATCCGGATGCAGGAAGGTTTTGGGAGATTTGTGAAAAGCATAAGGTGAATCAATTTTATACAGCACCTACAGCCATACGTGCATTGATGTCTAAGGGTGATGAATGGCCAGAAAAGTATGACCTTTCTTCTATCAAGGTTTTAGGTACTGTTGGAGAACCCATCAATGAGGAAGCGTGGCATTGGTATGATCAAAAAATTGGTAAAGGGAAAGCGCCTATTGTCGATACCTGGTGGCAGACTGAAACTGGTGGGATTATGATTACTCCTTTGCCAGGCATCACCGATACAAAACCAACCTATGCCTCCTATCCAATGCCGGGCATTCAACCGGTCCTGGTCGATGCAGAAGGAAATGTATTGGAAGGAAATGATATTGAAGGATTGCTTTGTATAAAACACCCTTGGCCATCAATGTTGAGGACTACTTATGGTGATCATGATCGATGTAAGAATGTATATTTCTCTGCGTTTGAAGATATGTACTTTACGGGAGATGGTGCAAGAAAAGATGCTGAAGGTAGAATACGAGTGATAGGTAGGGTTGATGATGTGATTAATGTTTCTGGACACAGAATGGGTACTGCAGAAGTAGAGAACGCCATCAACGAACATCCTAATGTTGTTGAGTCTGCGGTTGTTGGTTATCCACATGATATTAAAGGCCAAGGAATCTATGCTTACGTTATCAGCCAAGACAAAGATTTGGATGATGATTTCAAGAAAGAAATTTTGGAAGTGGTCAAGAAGGAAATTGGCCCAATTGCTAAACCTGATAAAATACAATTTACCTCTGGCTTGCCTAAGACCCGTTCTGGAAAGATCATGCGAAGAATTTTGAGAAAAATTGCTTCGAATGATACTTCTAATTTGGGGGATACTTCAACCTTGTTGAATCCTGATGTGGTGGATGATTTGATTAAAGGAGCGGAGGCTGTTTGAAACGAAAGTTTATCTTAAATGCAGTTAGATGTCGAAATTTTATAGTACCTATTACTCTAAATTTTTACAATTCTATTCCTTTTTCCTGGATGAGAAACGAATCCAAAAAATCATCCCGATTTAAAGCGGCCCGCCATGGCTGGCTCCCACACCCAACAAATCGGGAAGGCTATGCTTTTTGTGCGGTAGACAAAAAATGAAAATAATAAGTGCAGAAACTTGAGTTACTAATTCTAACTATGAATTTTAATTATTTGATGATGACAAGGTATTTGTCAGGTTTTCTTATGATCATATTATTTGTTCAGTGTAAAACTGAATGCCAAAATTGTCTTTCATTAAAATCGTCATCGGTAAACTATAACTTTCAGGTTGACCCAAATCGATGGTATGCTATCGGTGGAATAGGAAAAAATAGCGATTATCTATTGCAAAGCGATGTTTCAAGTTTGACTGTAATGATATATTCTGCTAAAAATGAATATCAAAATACTTCACCTTTAATGAAAGCCCTTATAGATAAAGAGGACATTAATGACGAAACAATATTGCCCATAACGTACGATAGAAAAACCACCCTTAAGAAAAAGGAGTTCTCCATATACAAGAGTGAAAGTTTGGATTCTTATTATGATGATACTTATAACTTCACTTACTTTGAATATGCTGGATTTGACTTTAGTCTTTGCTTTGTGTTGAGATACAATAAAGCTGATCCAAAGGTAGATGAAGCGACTTTTGAAGACATCGTCTCTGGTTTGTTAACAGAATAGAAATCACGATGAAGTTACGGATATTATATTTTGACTACCTTGAAACTTTCCCTGTCGTCTCCAATTAAAATGCTAACGAAGTAGATTCCTTGAGACCAATGATGGGTTTGAAGGTTGATGTTAAACTGACCATTGATGTTTTCTGTCTTTTCTTCACGGAAAACCAATTTGCCAACGGAGTTGTATATGTCAATTCTGGTATTCAAGAATTGAGGTTTAAAATAACTGATGTTAAGTACATCGGTGAATGGATTTGGATTCACAGAATTTGTACCAGGCGAGCCGGAGACGATCACATCTGAATTGAAAAAATTTTCCAAGTTCTCATCCATCCAATGGGCACGGTCAATGGTCCATTTTCGAAGACGGGCTATTTCGCCCTGGTAGCTCCCTTCAAGTGTATAGTTAGGCCAGATGTATTCATTGAGAATGGGCCATCGGTTAAAATTTCTTTGTTGGCTTTCGGTAAGATGCTGACTCAGTGAATCAATCAATATTGTGAGATTTTCATCTGAAAAAGCGGAAGCTCTTAATGAGTTCCATTTTTCGACAATGTGATCGCTAAAAATATTACTTGCTCTCAGCGCTTTGTACCACGATGGAATCAGCCAAAAGTCATTTTCACAAACAGAATTAAAATTTAGTACCCAACCTGATATGTTTCCATCGGTGCAATAATTGACATTACCTAAGGCAAGGTTGTAATCCCATACGGGTCCTAGTTTCAATCGGGCGTCTATGCTGTCCCGATCTTTGTATAAAAAACTACTGAGTCTATAAGCATCCGGATTTTTTGTCAATTCATTGATAAGAATATAACTGGACGCTTGATCAATGTCGATGAAATCAAGGTAAGTGCTGTCTTGCGGATCAGAAAAAATATCAGCCATAGCATCTTCAAAGTTGTGAACAAAATTGCTTATGTATTCTTTCTGTGCTTCTGTAATTTCGTCAAACTTTGGATAATGATATTGGTATTGAATGAATTGTTGCTGAGAAATGACAGGTGGGTAATTCGAAATGAATCCTCCGGAATTCAAACCAGTTGATTTATCTATTTTTAAAATATAACCACCGGTGATATCTTCTTCATTTCGTTCAATGTCGACCCGGTCATTGTCTCTTTTTATTTTTTCTGTTAAAACGTATACACCCTTATAGTCACCATCAATGATTAGTTCACAATGTGCTACTCTGGGCGCATAGTCCATAATCTTAGCAGCGAGTAAATACGACATTGGATTTCTGATCAAGGATTTGTCACTAAATGGTCCGTGGAGAACCCAATCATTTTCGGTTGGGAAGTTTAGGAAGGAAACATTGTTGTTGCTTCCGTCTCCTAGTCTCGTCTCAAATCCATATCCTGGTTTTGGGAACCCCTGAGAACTTGAACCTCGTAATTCAATGCCGATGAAACCATTGTAATCTGTAGGCTCATCATCAAGATGGTTGCGTTGACCGTCAGGGTTGTGAATAATCTTAAGGACAGCTGTAACTTTAGGTTCGTCCTGAATAAAACCCATTTCTGTATCGATGATAAGGATAGGCAGATTTGAGCCCGTTGTTTCAATTTGCCCATTTCCCGTCAAGGGCAAAAAAAAGATACAGCCAATTACAAAGAATCTGATCATCTTACTGAATTGACTTAAACCAATTTATTAGCAAGTTTCTTTGTTCGTCAGAAAGTCTGGCATCAGCGTGCATCCATTTGTAAGATGAAATAGGCATCCATTTTTTTTCAATTTTAATTATTGATTCTTCAATGCCATGAGCTTTTTTTGCGTCGGTGAATGTTTGCCATTCTGAAAAATTCAATGATCCTCTTCCTTTGTTGATATGATTTTTGACCCACCAAGATATAGGAGCCACATTTGTGTACCACGGATATTTTGATTCATTCGAATGACAATCATAACAAGCTATTTTCAGAATATGGCTCACCTCTGCATTTGCATTCATAGAATGAATGAGGTCCTGCTCTGCAATGACTGGCGGATTTGTCTTATCAATGCGAATGACTTGAATCAGTAGAAGCAAGATTCCCAGACCCAACAAAATTTTCTTTTTCGACATACCATCGTTTTAATAAACTTAGTAAATAAACTTGTTTTGACGCGGCCATTCTTCGTCATAATTGCAACATTCGTCTTATTTGTTAAATATTATAGTAAGATGCTGCGAATCAGTAGTTTTAGTTGTTACCATTTAAGAACAAAAAGGCAATACAAGTTTATGATGAGAATTACTACAATTATAACCATGCTATGTTGGGTTGGTTTTCTCCAAGCCCAGGATATTACTTCACATGTAATCAATAGTTCAGGGACTTTTCATACCGAAAATGAATTTAACCTCTATTTTTCTATTGGTGAAAGTTTTTCTACCGAACAAATGGGTAATGAATTGCATGTCCTACAAGGATTTATTCAATTTATTGAGTCGCCCATGGGCTCATCATCCAATGATATTGAAGCGTTGGTTGATGTAAAGATTTATCCAAATCCCAGTTCTGATGTTTTGAATATTAATCTTGGTGACAATCAAAAGTCGTTTCATATGGTCAACATCATTGATGTTCAAGGAAGGATGATTGATCAAAATCAGGTATTATCATCTGAAATAGAAATCGATGTGCGTGATCTAAATGCAGGAACATATTTTCTTCAATTCCAATTGAAGGAGGGAGTTCGCAATTTTAAATTTATTAAACATTAAGACTGAAAGAATGAGAAGATTTATACTATCAATATGTCTGGCAGTTTTGTTTCTAAATGTCCAGGCCCAACCAGACCCTTATTTTAATTATCAGGCACATATTCTCAATGCTGAAGGGATTCCTCTGGAAGATCAGGAGATGACGATGAGGATACAAATTCGAGATGCTCAAAACGCTTTGGTGTTTATGGAAGAGCACTCTATAATCACCGCTGATAAAGGTTATGTAAATATCAAGATAGGGCAGGGAGCACCAATCAATGGTTCATTGCCCGAAATTGATTGGCGTTCTTCGGAATATTCAATGACTTTGTTTGTGGATCAGGATTTAGATGGCGGATTTGAGGAATATATGCAACAAACCATCTTGCCGGTGCCATATGTTATGTATGCTGCAAAAAGTTTTGGAGGCCCCAGAGGAATTGATGGAGCAGATGGAGTAGCTGGCCCTCCCGGACCTGCAGGCCCACAAGGTCCCCCAGGTCCAGCAGGATTTCCAGGTCTCAGTCCGCCAGGATTGCCTGGCTGCCCTGGCCCGGTTGGTCCCGTTGGTCCAATAGGACCACCTGGCCCACAAGGTGCAACCGGTCCTCCATCAGATATAGTTGGTCCAAAAGGACCAGACGGTCCTATTGGACCAAGAGGAGAACGTGGCGGAACTATTGGAGATGTTGGTCCTCCTGGTCCTCCCGGTCCTCAAGGACCTGCAGGCCCACAAGGTCCACCTGGACCTGAAGGACCGCAAGGTCCTGCCGAAGGCCCTCCCGGACCAGCTGGTCCGAGAGGTATTTCTGGACCACCGAGTAACATACCTGGTGATCCAGGTCCAACTGGATTACCAGGTCCTATGGGAACACCTGGACCCCAAGGACCTCAAGGACCACCTGGAGAAAGTGGCAAACCGATTTTAGAATTACTGAATGAACCACCTTCAAATCCTACGAATGGTAGAATCTATTTAGACAGTGGATTAAATACTGCCGATGGAAAACCCCATCTCAGATATTTTGATGGTACAAGCTGGCAAGACCTCTAAACTGAAAACAATGAAAAGAATAATATTACTCTGCATACTATTTACTACCCACTTGAATGCACAAATGCCGAAGGCATTTAACTATCAGGGGATTGCTGTTGGATCTAATGGTGAACTCATGGACGATCAGGAGATTGGTCTTCAGTTTATGATTGTAGACGAGTCATCTGATGAGGAAGTTTTGTTTGAAGAAACACATCTTGTCCGCACGAATAGCAATGGTCATTTCAGAGTTATCATAGGAAAAGGGACCATCCAACAAGGATCAATAGCAGAATTGAGTTGGGGTGAATCTGTACCAGCTTTGCGAATATCAATGGATGAAAATGGAGGTGATGACTATAAGCTAATTTATCAGCAACAATTTGGTATGGTAACTTTGGCATTTGCAAGTCAAGAATCACCCAATCCAGAAATGGGACCCTTGGGATTAACAGGAAGACAAGGGGCTCCAGGCATCATTGGTCCCCAAGGCCCTGCAGGCCCTCCCGGGCCAGCAGGGCCTGCAGGATTTTCTGTTCCAGGCCCTATAGGCCCATCAGGAGTTCCAGGCCCTGCTGGCCCTGCTGGCCCTGCCGGCCCTATAGGACCGGGAGGAGGTCCACAAGGGCCACAAGGTGATCCAGGACCACAAGGGCCACCAGGATTTGATCAAGGACCACAAGGTCTAGCTGGTCCACCTGGTCCATTTGGGCCAGAAGGTCCACAAGGACCACCCGGACCAGAAGGTCCACAGGGACCACCCGGACCAGAAAGCAATATTGAAGGTCCACAAGGCCCCACAGGACCACAAGGTTTTGGAGGTGGCCCGAGAGGTCCGCAAGGACCTGCCGGTCCGATAGGACCAACGGGCGATCCTGGTCCACAAGGACCAGAAGGAAACTCAGGACAAGCAGGATTGCTGACACTCATTATGTCCAATACACCTCCACTCGATACAGAAGATCAAAACGTTTATCTCGATGATGGCACAAACAGAGAGGATGGCTTACCGGGCTTTAGATTTTTCAATGGTATTGAATGGATTGACCTTTAAACAAGAAACTATGAAAAGCAAAAATATATTCATTCTTCTCGTTGGTTTGTTGATTTCATGTCAAGTTGTTGCACAACAATTTGGAATCAGATTTCAAGGTATTGCTCTGGATGATGAAGGAGAAATACTAAAAGATGAAGAAGTAAATTTTAGATTGATCCTTTTGGAAGATAGCCTAAACGGTTCGTCTGTATACGCAGAATTACACAAAGTCACCAGTTCGGAATATGGTCACTATGAATTTATCATTGGTCAGGGCTTGCTTAGCACTGGTGAATTTGAAACCCTTCGTTGGGAAGATCATAGCTATTTCATCAGATTAGAGATTGATCTTGAAGGAGATCTTAATTACAGATACATTGGTACCACTGAACTTCTGGCAGTACCATATGCCATGTACAGTTATGTTACTGCCAATGGAGAGCGAGGACCTCAAGGCCTTCCTGGTGCGGACGGACCATGGGGACCTGTTGGTCCACCAGGTCCACCAGGTCCGAGGGGACCTCAAGGTCCACAAGGTCCACAAGGACCTAAGGGCCCTACAGGAGTATCAGGACCACCAGGTCCTCCTGGTCCTGCAGGTCCAACTGGACCAACTGGACCAACAGAAGGAGATCCGGGCCCGGTTGGATTGCCAGGACCACAAGGTGAACCAGGAGATCCAAATGGACCAAAGGGATTAGAAGGTCCACCTGGACCAGCCGGACCAATTGGCCCGATCGGCCTACAGGGCATTGCAGGCCCACCGGGACCCCAAGGACCAAATGGTGGAATACCAGGACCACCTGGCCCTCAAGGACCTCCAGGAACTGAGAAAGGAGATCCCGGACCACCAGGCCCTCAAGGCCCTCAAGGTGCTATTGGTCCACAAGGATTAGTTGGCCCTCAAGGGGTAAGAGGTGTAGATGGAATATTTTCTTTGGGTGCCAGAAACACTCCTCCTTTTGATCCAGAAACCCACACCATCTATTTAGATGATGGGACCAACAGAATTGATGGTCAAAGAGGCTTTAGATATTTTGATGGAGAAGTGTGGATTGATTTGCATTAGAGGATGAGGGGAATGAGAGGATGAGAGGATGAGAGGATGAGAGGATGTGGGGAATGAGAGGATGAGGGGAATGAGAGGATGAGGGGAATGAGAGGATGTGGGGAATGTGAAAAATTAGGAATCATCAAACTTCATATCTCAAATCATGTAAGAAGTTTTATTTTTAGATCATGCAAAATTTGGATGATCTAAAAGTAACACTGGTCCAATCTGAACTTCATTGGGAGAAGCCTGAGGCAAACATGGATATGTTTGCGAAGAAATTGGAAGCTATCCGAGACACAGATTTTATTTTCCTTCCAGAAATGTTTACGACTGGATTTACCAACAATTCGGAAAATCTAGCAGAACGCATGCACGGTAAAACGATGCAATGGATGTCTGCTTTGGCCGCATCAAAAAATTGTCCTATCTCGGGGAGTGTGATTATTGAAGAAGAAGGAGAATATTTCAACCGACTTATCTGTATGTTTCCAGATGGAGCATTTCAATATTATGACAAGAGGCATCTTTTTGCGTTGGCGGGAGAAGATAAATATTTTAGTGGAGGGCAGGAAAAGTTGATTATTGATCATCGGGGTTGGAAGATCAATTTTCAAATTTGTTATGATTTGAGATTTCCGGTCTGGGCAAGACGAAAATCTGATCAAAAGCATGATTATAATGTGTTGGTCTATGTTGCTAATTGGCCTATACCGAGGGTGCAGGCTTGGTCAACTTTGTTGAAAGCGAGATCGATTGAAAACATGTCATATGTCATTGGAGTAAACAGAGTGGGTGTTGATGGAAATGGCATCGAGTATTCAGGGAAATCAGAAGTTTTCGATCCCTTGGGAAATTCATTGGGGAGCTTACCAGATTCTGAGGATGGAATCATTGACTGTGTGCTAAAGAAGCCCTTTTTGCACAAGACTAGAGAAAAATTCAATTTTCAAAATGATGCTGATCCATTTGAATTCTTATAAAGACATTTAAATAGAAAATATTTAGGCTTTCGTCTAATTGAGACTGTGAAAACCCAATAGTAAATTACTTTTGCGCAGAATTAATTCAATTAAGATGAAAACTTTTAAACCACTCTTCATTCTACTTTCAATAATGACTTTAAGCAATGTAGTGACCTCACAGGAAGGTCTTCCGCCATTGATCGATAGAGAAATTCTATTTGGTAATCCTGAGATCAGTTCGGCGCAATTAAGTCCTGATGGAAAATTTATTTCTTTCATTAAACCATACAACGATGTTAGAAATATTTGGGTAAAGAAAACGTATGAGCCTTTTGATTCTGCTATACCAATCACAGCAGATACGAATAGACCAATCCGTGGATATTTTTGGAGCAGAGATTCAAAATATGTCTTGTATGTTCAAGACAAAGCCGGAGATGAAAATTTTCATGTGTACTCGGTTGATCCATCTGCTACACCAATAAAGGAAACTGGTGTACCTGAATCTACGAATCTTACGCCGCTCGATGGCGTTAGAGCATATATCATGGCGGTGCCGAAAAGTGATCCTGATTTAATGTACATTGGTTTGAACGATAGAGATCCTTCATGGCATGACCTTTATGCTGTCAGTATTTCAACGGGAGAAAGAAAGTTGGTGATGGAAAACAAAGATGAATTAAACGGACTCACATTTGACCTCAATAATGAGTTGAAATTAGCATCAAAGACCGGAGCCGGAGGTGAAACCATCATCATGAAATTTAATGAAGATGGGAGTCTTGAAAAATGCTTTGAATGCAGTATGGAAGAAACTTGTTATCCGGTCAAATTTAATAAAGAAGGTAATGTCTACTTCGTTTCGAATAGTGGAGATGCAGATCTTACAGAATTTGGTATTCTGGATTTGACGACCAATGAGTTTACCAAAATTGAATCCGATCCGCAAAGCCGTGTTGACTTTGGAAGTGCTGCTTTTTCTGATATAACGGATGAATTAATTTCTACAAGTTATACAGCTGACAAGAAAGAGATCTATTGGAAGGATAAGGGCATGGCAACATCATATCTAAAATTGCAAAGGCAATTTCCTGATGCAGAAATTTCAATTACATCCATGACAAAAGATGAAATGTTGTGGATCGTATACGTAAACAGTGATATCGATCCTGGAGCAGCATATCTTTATACAAGAGAGAGCAATCAAGCCGAATTGTTATATCGCCCAAGACCTAATTTGCCGACAGAACATTTGTGTAAAATGACTCCTGTTACATACAAGTCTTCTGACGGTATGGAGATACCCGCCTACTTGACTTTACCTAAAGGGGTGGAAGCAAAGAATTTACCTGCCATTGTTTTTCCTCACGGAGGTCCTTGGGCAAGAGACTATTGGGGTTATAATTCATATGCTCAGTTTTTGGCAAATAGAGGATACGCAGTATTGCAACCAAACTTCAGAAGTTCTACAGGTTTTGGTAAAGAGTTCTTAAATGCAGGAAACAACCAATGGGGAGAACTTATGCAAGATGACCTTACTGCAGGAGCAGAATATCTTGTAGAAATGGGTTACGCTGACCGAAATAAAATTGGAATAATGGGTGGATCATATGGTGGTTATGCTACCTTGGCTGGATTGACATTCACGCCAGGTGTATACGCTGCAGGTGTATCTATAGTAGGACCATCTAATTTATTTACTTTGTTGGAGAGTATTCCACCTTATTGGGAATCAGGAAGAGTGATTTTCCACAAAAGAATGGGAGATCCAAATACTGAAGAAGGACAAGCACAACTGAAAAGACAATCGCCTTTTTTCCATGCAAAAAATATTACGGCTCCACTTTTGGTAGCCCAAGGAGATAATGACCCTAGAGTAAAGACTGCAGAATCCGATCAGATTGTGGTAGCAATGCGTGATCTTGGATTGCCTGTAGAATACATGAATTTTCCAGATGAAGGTCATGGTTTTGCAAACCCTGACAATAACATTGCCTTCTTGTCAATGGCAGAGAAATTTTTAGCAAAGCACCTTGGTGGTAGATACCAAGAAGATATGCCTGAAAATATCCAAGCCATCGTTGACAATGTCACAGTTGATATAAGTAAGGTAAAATTGCCAACCAAGATAACTGAAGAAATGGCCGCTGCCGCTTTGCCTGTTCCTACCAAAGATGTTAAAGTGGGCGAAGCAGAGTATGATGTCAATATTGAAATGGGAGGGCAAAAAATGGAAATGAAAATGACCAGAGCCATTGAAGATCAAGGAGGAAATTGGAAAGTGACTGATATTGTTTCATCACCTATGATTGGTGAAATGATAGATGAAACTGTTGTGGCAAAAAAGACATTTCTTCCAGTTTCAAAGAAGGCGAATCAAGGGCCTATGCAGATGGAAATAAGCTATTCTGAAAAAGAAATAACAGGAACAATGAGTGCACAAGGATCTGATAAAGAGATAAAAAGTGAGCTTGATTCACCAGTATTCTGCGATGGTTCAGGCTTGGCGCTTGTACTTTCTTGTTTGCCACTTGAAAAAGGTTACGAAACCATTTATAGAACTTTTGATTCTGCTAAACAAAAGGTCCAAAATTACAGCATAAAAGTAGTAGGGGAAGAAACAATATCGGCAGAAAGTGGAGATGTAAAATGCCACAAGGCTGAAATAGAGACACTAGGAGAAGGAGCGAAACAATACATGTGGTTTGATATAGATAATCCGCGTATGGTAAAGCTTGAAGCAAATTTACCCGAAATGGGTGGAGCCAAAATGACAATAACTTTGAAGTAAGTATTTCGACAATACTTTAGCTGAGTTTTGTTTAGTTAGTAGCAGCTTAATCTGATGATTAAGCTGCTTTTTTTATCAACGGTATCCTGTAGACGTTACATCGATTATACAACCACACTTGAAAACAGGGCGAAATTATTGTGAATTAACTCATCAATTGTAAACTAGATTGCACTTCTATTTTAGAGTTGATAAAGCGTTGATTTTCTGTTAGTTAATTTGTCACTTAAGTTAAATAGTTAATGCGTTTTATAGACTTTTCTTTCTTGCCTTCTGATTTGTAAAATTAAAGTCATTTTTGGCTAGGGGAGGGCATTGATATTGCCTGTCACTATTTATGACAAACCATAAATTTACGATGTTACCTACCCTAACTGTATTTACTGTAATATTGATGTCATTCTTTGGCATCAACACAACTGTCTACTCAATGGACAGTTCAAGTCCATCTGGTACAATTGAAATCGATTATATTGATGAGAACCAAGCGTATTGTGGATTGGATAATGGATCTGCAATTGTACACATGGTTGGAGGTCCAAGTACCGACTACCTGTATTCAATTGATGGAGGTTTTACTTTTCAAGAGTCAAATGAATTCTACAATCTTGGTATTGGAGATTATCTTGTTATAGTCACTTCTTCTTCAGATCCAAATTGTTGGACACAAGGAACGGTTCAAATTTCTAATGCAGATGATTTGACCCTCACAGAAATCCTCACCAATTGTGAAACAGGGATAAACAATTCCAATCTAGTGATTAATGTCAGTGGAGGAACTCCTGAATTTACAGTTACCTGGGTAGATCCCAATGGGGTTTCAAACACCGTGGTTTCTGCAGTTGATGAATTTACCATTCCATTTACAATTGAAAGTGTAGTTGAGGGCAACTATCAAATATTTGTAGAAGATAGAACTGGATGTATTAAAGACACATTGTTCTTTGTAGAAGAATGCTGCGCATTTATTTATGATTGTCATGCGCCTGATATTGTTGTTGATTGCTTGAGTGAGGTGCCTGGTATTCCAGCAGACTTCGCTGACAATGCGACAAATGGAATGGCAGATCTTGATGCTTTGGTAAGTAGCAATATTCTAACGATAAATGCAAACTGCTATGACGCAGTTGTAACAGCTCAGGATGTGATGGGTCCTCCTGTTTCATGCGAAACAGATACACTCACCATCGAAAGGATATATAATATTGATCAAAATGGTACTGAATATAGTTGTACTCAATTGATCAAAGTGCTTTATTCTGAAACTCCGACTTTCGCACAAGAAGCTCAACCATCTGCTGCTCAATGCATAGATGATGTTGATGCTGCATTCAATGCTTGGTTGGAAAGTGCAGGGGGAGCACAACTCACTTCATGTAATCCAAATCTTGCCTGGTCAACTGATCCGGCAACACCTGAAATCACATACACGTGTCAGGGTACAGGAAGTGCTACGGTTTCATTCACTTACGTGGATGGCTGTGGGAATACAGGTTCCACTATGGCAACGTTTTCGGTTGAAGATACAACTCCACCTGAGGTGGTTTGTCCGGCCGATCTTATTTTAGAATGTGGGGAAGATATTGATGCAATTACTGCGTGGTTAGAAACGGCTTCAGGCTCTGATGCTTGCTCTAATGCAACGATGAGTAATGACTTTTCCCCAGGCGGATTTCTTGCAACATGCGGAGATTCTGGAGAATATACTGTTAACTTCACAGCTACTGATGATTGTGGATTAACAAATTCTTGTCCTGCGAAGATCTTGATTCAAGATCCTAATTCTTATCAATTGTTGTGTCCTGGTGATTTAGAAATAGACCTTGATGATCCTGGTCATTTAGATCAAATCAATACTTGGTTAGCTGAAGCGTATACGGAAGATCCGTGCTTCGATGCCAACTATGAAGTGCAACATGATTTTGATCCTGCCAGCCTGGAAATCGAATGTGATTACCTAAGTGTGGTTGTTCAATTTCAGACAATCAATGCTTGTGGTGTGGAGAGATTCTGTACTGCTCAGATTCTTGGAGGACAAGAAATAGGTACAGAAGTTAACTGTCCTGATGATTTGGTTTTAGAATGTGCAGATCCACTCAATGATTCCTTGATTGAAGAATGGTTGAGTCTTGCCAATGCTGTTGACCATGAAGGCAATGAGGTAGTATTGACCAATGATTACGCTGGTGCTGCTACTTTCCCATGTGGTGAGACATTGGTAATATTCTCAGGTGAAGATAATTGTGGCCAGGCAGTCGCTTGTTCTGCAAACATCATCATTGAGGATACGGTACCACCTGTTTTAAATTGTCCACTTGAATTAAATCTTGGATGTGGATATGATGGTACAGCCATCGAAGAATGGTTGAATTCTGTAACTGCAGATGATGATTGTTCGAGTACATTTATTTCAAATGATTTTGATGCAGATAGTTTCGTAACTACTTGTGGAGAATCAGGACATTATGTAGTAAACTTTATTGCAACAAATGAATGTGGTCTTGAATCAACTTGTGAAACAAGAATCAATATAATTGAAGAAGGAAATATTGGCATTAATTGTCCAGAAGACTTGGTGCTCGATCTAAATACTCCTGATTTTGATCAAGCAATCAGCGACTGGCTTTCTGAAGCAAGTGTAGATGATGATTGTGAACTTGGTCTACAGATAGTCAATGATTATGATCCGGCCAACTTGTCTGTTGATTGTGAATTCTTATTCCTTGAAGTAACTTTTGAAGTTTCTACAAACTGTGGAGCCTTGGCTTCATGTACAGCGACAATTTCTGGTAGCCAGGATACACAACCAAGTATGGTTTGTCCTGAAGATCTTGAATTGTCTTGCGGCGCTTCTGAAAATGACACTTTGATTGCATTGTGGCTGGAAGGTGTTGAAGCATTTGATTTTGCAGGTGCACCATTGACTGTTGAAAATAATTTTGATGGTCTGGATGTAGATTGTGGTTCTACGACGGTCCTTTTTTCAACAATTGATAATTGTGAAAATACAATTGAATGTGAGATGACCATTGTCATTGTCGATGATGTGGCTCCTGAAATTGTGTGTCCAGAAGAAATCACCATTGATATCGCTGAAGGAAATGCAAGTGTCCAAATCCAGGAATTCGTAGATAATGCAGACATTACAGATAATTGTAGTGCCGAGGTAGCTCTATTACATGAGATTGATGCTGACTTGAACACCATAATTTGTGGAGACAGATATACACTTGATCTAACAGCAATCGATGAATGTGGAAACGAAACAACTTGTCAGGCATCTGTATTTTTTACAGCATCAAATGACTTGGCAATTGAATGTCCTCCACTATTGACTTTGAATTGCCTTGAGGAAGATTTGTTGGGATTGGTAACAAGACATGTAAATAAAGTTGATGTTTTGATGTCTGATCTTGATTATCAAGTAATTCATGATTACGATCCTTCATTGGTGAGGGATGACTGTAACGAATACATCTATTTCGAAGTAGAATTTGTAGCTACTGACGAATGTGGAAATAAAGTATCCTGTATTGCCCCAGTAGAAATCCTTCCGGAAATGAGGGTGTTTGTTCCTAACATATTTACACCAGATGGTGATGGTCTGAATGATTATGTTACTGTATTTTCCAATAACAATGTTAAGACAGTCAAAGACTTGATGATCTTTGACAGATGGGGAAATAAAGTATTTCATAAGACAGATTTTATTCCAAACGATGAAGAGTCAGGTTGGGATGGAAGCTTTAATGGACGATTGGCTGATGTAAATGTTTATTCATATTCGGCCATCGTTGAAGACGAATATGGAAGAGAGGAGCAAATCTATGGTACTGTTACGTTGATGCGATAATTCGCATCAGATTTACCCGATCAGATTGGGTCGGAGGTTAGCCTAAATATTGGTAACTTTGCCGATCTTAAAATTAAAAAAATGTACAGAACGCATAATTGTGGTGAGCTCCGTATGGACCATCTCGATCAGCAAGTTGTGTTGAGCGGTTGGGTTCAAATCGGAAGAGATCTGGGTGGAATGACTTTCGTTGATCTTCGAGATCGATATGGTATTACTCAACTGGTTTTTAACATGGATGACAATGATGAACTTTGTCAAAAAGCCAGAAAACTTGGAAGAGAGTTTGTGATTAAAGTAGAAGGTGTTGTCAAGGAAAGGGCAAGTAAAAATCCAAACAGACCGACGGGTGATATTGAAATTATAGTGAGTAGTATGGATATCTTGAATGCTTCTTTGGTGCCCCCCTTTACCATTGAAGATGAATCAGATGGAGGCGATGATTTGAGAATGAAATATAGATACCTTGATATCAGAAGGAATCCTGTCAAAGAGAATTTGATATTCAGAGGTCAGTTGGCATTTCAAACAAGAAAGCATCTCACTGAAAATAATTTTATTGAAGTAGAAACACCAGTACTTATAAAAAGTACGCCAGAGGGAGCAAGAGATTTTGTCGTCCCTTCAAGAATGAATCCTGGGCAGTTTTATGCATTACCTCAATCACCGCAAACTTACAAGCAGATTTTGATGGTGGCGGGGATGGACAGATATTTTCAGATCGTGAAATGTTTTAGAGATGAAGATTTGAGAGCCGATCGACAGCCAGAGTTCACGCAGATCGATTGTGAAATGGCTTTCGTAACACGCGATCAGATACTGGATACTTTCGAGGGATTGACCAAATATTTGTTCAAAGCAATGCTTGATGTTGATCTTCCTGAATTTCCAAAAATGGCCTACGATGAAGCCATGAAGCGATATGGAAGCGACAAACCAGATACGAGATTTGGAATGGAGCTTGTTGAAATGAACGATTTGGTGAAAGGTCACGGTTTCGGCGTATTTGATAGTGCGGAATACGTTGGTGCCATATGTGCGAAAGGAATCGCAGAAAAATATTCAAACAAAGATCTTAAAGGTCTGACTGATTGGGTGATGCGCCCTCAGATAGGAGCAAAAGGTTTGGTTTATATAAAATTCAATGCTGATGGTTCGATCAAGTCAACCATTGGGAAGTTCTATTCAGATGATGTAATCAACGGTTGGAAAGATGCGTTGGGAGCAGAGATCGGAGACATCGTTTTTATGTTGAGTGGTGAGACGGAAAAAACGAGAAAACAGTTGAATGAACTCAGATTGGAAATGGGGAATCGTCTTGGACTTAGAAAAGCCGGAGAATATAATCCACTTTGGGTAGTTGATTTTCCTTTGCTTGAATGGGATGAGGAGTCAAACAGATTTCATGCCATGCACCATCCATTTACTTCTCCTAAAAAAGAAGAAGTGAGCAGAATGTTGGACGGTGATCATGAAACGATGAAATCATTGAAAGCAGACGCATACGATCTTGTCATCAATGGCGTTGAAATAGGAGGAGGATCAATTAGAATTCACGATCGTGCACTTCAGCAAAAGAATTTTGATCTTTTAGGATTTACAAAAGAAGAAGCCGAGAGCCAATTTGGATTTTTAATGGGCGCATTTGAATATGGGGCTCCACCTCATGGAGGGATTGCCTTTGGTTTTGATAGACTTTGCGCAGTGATGAATGGAGTGGATTCTATTAGAGATTTCATTGCCTTCCCAAAGAATAATTCTGGAAGGGATATGATGATAGACGCACCATCATTGATCGATGAAGACCAATTGGACGAATTAAATATTAAACTAACAACGGAAGTTGAAGTATAGAATTTTAGAAACAATATATTTGTCTGAACTGTTTCTAAATAAATTCTGAAATAATAAAGTATGGATACTACAACTAAAAGTCCGGTAATGATATATACAGAGCAGACCCCAGATCCGGAGTCTCTGAAATTTGTTACCAACAAAATGTTGCACCAGGGCGAGGGAGAATTCAATGAAAAATCACTCGCAGACGAATGGTCACCATTGGCTTCAGCACTTTTCGATTTGCCATATGTTAAGGCAGTATTTATCTGCAATAACTTTGTCAAAATTAGAAAGGAAAACAGCTTTGATTGGGAAGAAGTGAGATTGCAGACGAAAGAGTTTATTAAGTCGTGGATTCAAGAAGACAAGACCATCATCAAAGATGGTTTTGCTGAAGCATCAGATGTTATCACTACGAATCCAACGCCAAACCCTCAATCTTTGAAATTCATTACCAAAAGAAAATTGTTCAGTGGTACGGCAGATTTCAGAGAAAGAACTTTGGCAGACGAATGGTCGCCATTGGCTCAAGCACTTTTTGATCTGCCTTTTGTGAAAGGTGTGTACATAAGTGGAAGCTTTGTATCCATCACCAAAGAGATGAATTATGCTTGGGAAGATATCAGTGGAAAGATAAAAGAGGTTATCAAGTCATGGCTTGTTGAGGATAAAACTGTGATCTCTGAAGGGTTCGCGGAGGCAATGATAAAATTAGAAGAAGAGAAGGGTATTGGCTATCAATATTCTCCGGAAGAAGCAGAAGTAGTGCAAAAAATAAAATCATTGCTTGATGAATATGTAAAGCCACAAGTGCAGATGGATGGAGGAAATATTGAATTCAATTCGTTCAAAGATGGAGTGGTGAGTGTTTTGATGCAGGGTGCATGCAGTGGTTGTCCGTCTTCGACCATGACATTGAAGTCAGGCATCGAAGGAATGTTAAAAAGAATGGTCCCTGAGGTGAAGGAAGTTGTTGCCGAAATGGGATAAAGAATATTAATACAGTTCAGGTTATGTAGCAGGCTCGGATTCTTTGAATTCGAGCTTTTTTATAGAGTACAAAAGAGGCTATCTCAACCTGAGATAGCCTCTTCTTTTTAGAATTTATGCTTTCATCACTTTTATTACTTTATTGCCAATAGAGGAACGCAGTTTTAAGATGTACATTCCGGAAGGAACATCAGAAGCATTCCAATTTAGTTCAATAACTGAACCGTTGGAGGCGTCAGGAGTTAAACTGGTAATTAGTTGTCCTTGCATATCAAAGACATCAATCACTATATCTTCCCAGTCCAAATTTTCTGCATCTAATTCAATTCTTAATACATCCGTAAATGGATTAGGTGAAGCTGAAAGTGAAATTTTCGGTTCATCTAAGTCATCGGTATCAACAATAGAGATGTCTTCTTCCTCTGTGAGACCGCCAATGTCAAAATCTTCTTCAAGGCAAAGAAAGACGGTTGGGAATGAAAGCAGTCTGTGTTTCATGCTGAGTTCGATGGTTTCTTCTCTCAAATCTGGAATGAATTCTATATCGAGCAGTCTTTGGCCTGCCCAAATCTTTTCTGTCAAATTGGATAAAGCTGCCATTTGGGTTACTTCACTTTGCATGTTGAACAATTCACCATTGACTACTGCCGAAAGTTCAATTGAACTTGGACTGTCACCATAGTATTTTCCGACTACCATAATGGGTTCTCCAAAAACCAATGCCTGATCTGAGTTGTTGAGGAAATATCTTTCATAATCAAATCCATCTTCTACTTCCACATCAAATTCAAATAAGGTAGAAATGACTTGCGCAGAACCAAGAAGCGCACTCAGATTTGAAAATGTGTTTTCTTCATATGCGTAACTACTTTGTCCATTGTATTCGTTTGCTATGAGTTCATACAATTGTTCATTACCAATGTAGGTTATGCCCGATTGATTATCGACAGTGTATTCATAGTTTTTGGTTGTAAGATCATTGATGTGAATGGTTACATAATTTGGATCAGCAAGCTCACGTATATTTTCCATGATGAAATCAATGTTTGATTGTGATCCAAAATCTCCATTGCTGGAAATAAGTACGAATTCAACTCTTTCCTCGTATGTGCTTAGAAAGCTTAACCCCGAACCGAGCACTTGTTGTAAGTTTGAGACAACATCAATGCTTTCGTCTCTTAATTTTTCAATGGCGACGGAAATATTGTTAGGAGTCGCTGGCACAAAATCACTAAACATAATCTCCGTCGTAAAATCTGAATAAACAATATTAAATTCATTGTTGGTGCCTGCCAATGCAAGCAAGCTGTTTTCAAAACTTGTAAGGAAATCATCAAGTCCCATATTAGAGTGATGACTATCAAAATCGAGTGCAAACATTACTTTGCGTGGTGTTGGTTCAATATCAATATCAGGGAAGTATAGAAGCTGATAATAATTTTCTTCTGGGGATTCATAAGTGCCCATGAAAAATTGTGATTGTTGATTTCTCATAAAATCAATTTGCAAACTTTGTTGGTCCTTGAGCTGATTGATGGTATAATTACTTTCGATATTTCCCTCATTGACCATGCTGATGTTATCGCTTGTTAGATTTTGGTGTTGCCAATGAACGCCATCTTCAACACTGAGACGAACGTTTTCAATATCATCTATGGAGTAATTAAAGACATCGAAATTAAGATCAAGTGTTGATTTATCTGCGCCGTGTTCTAGCGGAATCAGGTAAGAGAACATGACCTTTCTGGTACTGTCTCTTTTCATTGGGTAAATTCTCAATTCATAATGTGTGGAGTTCCATTTGGTGAGAATCGATGGATCTTGTCTTCGGTCTACAATACTTTCATAAATTTGAGTTCCTACATTGCGATCATAGATTTCACCCTTAGAAATATAGTCTTCTATCCAAAGCCAAGAATCATTGACAACAGCCTTTTTTGGTAGATCAAAATACATCACGTATTCAAGTTGGGAATTGGGGTAGAAATAATCTGGATGGCTTGCAAAAACATCAAAAGTATAAGCAACTTCAGCGAACATTCCATCAAGACGGACATCAACTTCAAGTTCTGCAATAGAACCTTGGTCAAAGCCCCAGTTTTCGGGATCGAGAACCTCCAGTTGGGAGAAAGAATAATTTGAAAGAAGAGATAGGATTAAAAGTGTAGAGATTTTTTTAATCATGGCTTTCGTATTTTAGTGAAGAAATAGTTGTGTGACATCTAAATGACTATCGAGGGTTGGGTTATTACTCAAATTATTTTGAAGTCAATTCATTGATGTGTTCTTGGCGACTTGGTGTCTCAAAGCATCGTTTGTTCAGAAATCATGAACTGTCCACTCAAAATTGTGTTTATTGAGTGTCCAAATGGAAAGCAAAGAAATATATGATATAGCAATAATTGGAGCTGGTGCTGCCGGACTTGGATTGGCATACAGGATGTCCAATCACAAATATTTTTCAAGCAAGAAAATTCTCATCATAGAGCCTGATGATAAAAAGAAGAATGACCGGACCTGGTCTTATTGGTCAAAGAGATCAAACTTCTATGATGATTGGGCGATCAAATCTTGGGATTCTCTTACTTTTTCTAATTTTGAAAAATCAAAGACGGAGAGCATACGACCGTATCGTTACTATACGATCAAAGGCATTGACTATTATGAGCAGTGTCTTGCAAAGATTTCATCTTCAGATAATTTTACAATAGTAAAAGATTATGTTACTGAAATTAAAAGTGAAGAGCAACGTCTGGTTATTAATGCAAAAGAAAAAACCTATCAGGCAAAGCTTGTTTTTGATAGCAGGATTCCAGATGGAGTAAATTTCTCGAAAGACCATTTTGTATGGCAACACTTTATGGGCTTCGTGGTGGAAACTCAGGAAGACCATTTCAATGATAATCAAGCCTTGTTTATGGATTTTGGCATTGATCAAAAGAACGATACTAGGTTCTTTTATGTTCTTCCATATTCTAAGCGGGAAGCATTGATTGAGATCGCTATTTTTTCAAATGAAATACCAAAGCAAGATCAGTACGAGAAATTGATTAATGATTATATCTCTAAGAAGTATCCCAATTTATCATTCACCATTAAGGAAAAAGAATTGGACAAGATTCCTATGACCACATATGATTTCCCAAATACAGGATTAGACAATCAATATTTTATAGGTAAAGCGGCGGGTATGGTAAAATCATCGAGTGGATATGCCTTTAAACGGATTCAAGATCATTTGGACTTATTGGTTAAATGTATGGTAGATGATAATAATCTTCTTGACGCATACACGGCCATTAAGAAGAAAAAGTATGCATTGTTAGACAGTACAATGATGAATGTGATCTTGACAGAAAAAGTGAGCGGTTATGAAGTTTTTTCGAAGTTGTTGTTGAAGAATAAGTTTGTAGATATTTTTGATTTTCTGGAACAAGATTCTAGTAAACTTCAGGAAATATCTATCATGGGTTCGCTGCCAAAGCTTCCTTTTATAAAAGGAATGTGGGAAGAATTAAAGCCATAAAAAAAGAGGAATGCCAATGACATTCCTCTCTTGGTAATTATCGATCTTCTATTTAAAATTGGAAACCAATTCTTCCAAAGAAGTAAGCTCCATCTGATCCCATCTGTACGGAATCATTGAAACCACCTTGATCTGTCCAGCCATCAAATTGTGGCGTTGGATAGGTATTCAAGATGTTGTTTCCTCCTAAAGTAATTTTAAAATTTTTAGTTAATTGATATCCTAAACTGATATCCAATGTGCCGGCAGGGTCGTATGTGTCGATCGCAACTGCATTCAAAGCATCAACTTCTGCCTGAGAAGTAGCTGGTGTATCAACCCATTGGAAATCTCCCAATTGTACCTCACTAAATTGTGTCCAGTTAAGGAGTACATCCAATTTAGAAGCTGTAAAACCAACATTCACACCGAATTTGTATGCCGGTGCAGCAGCTTCAAGATATCTTTGTGAGAAAGGTCCGTAAAAAGTAAATTCATTCAAACCAGCAGGTGCATTAACAGATTCAATTTCTGTATTGTTGATGTTTCCTGCAACTCCTACAGACAATGAATTTTTGTCATTTAGATAAGTCTTGTAGTTTAAGATGATGTCTACTCCAGTCGTTCTTGTATCAACACCATTGGCAAAGAACTGAGCCGCATCTGCACCTACACCCAAGCCAGAAGCATCAAAGTAATCTGTCAAAATAATTCTGTCGGTAACATTTATACTATAGCCATCTAAAGTAGCTGTAAAGCCATTTGATGAAAATGTCAGACCAGCAGAAGCGTTGAATGCTTCTTCTTGTTTCAATGGATCGATGCCAAATGCCCTGGCAACGGTACTTGTATTCGCAGCCAACAATGTTCTCTCAGATCTACCGGCAACAATATTATTAAACAATAAATTATAGTGAATTTGTGCCAATGAAGGTGCACGGAAACCTGTGGAGACTGAGGCTCTTGCAGCAAGTCCATCTAGTATTTGATATCTCCCTGCGAGTTTCCAGTTTATTGTATTTCCAAAGTCGCTGTAGTTCTCATATCTCAATGCTGCACTAATCAAAAAGTCTTCGTTGGCGTTCAATTCTGCATCAGCATAAAAACCAACATTTGATCTTACTCTATCGACAGCGTTTGAAGGACTATAGCCAGGAAATCCTTGAGATCCTCCTGGTGGAGCTTGACCAAATTCATTGACAAAAGGCACTTGGGTAGCTGGATTTGTGATGGCAATACCTAAGGTGTCATATGTAGCATAAGAAGCTTCTTCACCGGCGAAGATGGTAAAGTTTTCAGCTCTGAATTCACTTCCAAATGCAAGGTTTAATCCATTTGCAATATTGTCGAAGAATTTGCTGAATTCGAGATTGGTTACATTCATGCCAAGACCGTGGCCACCTGCATCGAAATCTGTAGGGGAAGCTGCACCCATGGATGCGTTGTTAGAGCCTTTGATGAAATAATGGAAATTGTTTTTACCATAGCTGTGGCTAAAATCTGCAACCCATCCATTGTCTAAATTATGTCTTACACCTGCTGTCATCGAATTGTCGATGATGTTTGAAGTGATTCTTGGTGTAAATCCATCGGGGTAAAGTGATGGCACTGCACGATCGTCACCATCTGGTCCTGGAGCTGATCTTGAAAATGCAAATGCATCAGTGTCACGATCACTTCTTCCTCCATAAGCATACAATTCGGTATTGTCAGAAAGAGGGAAAGCACCATTTACCAAAAATTGAAACTGATCAACCGCGGCCGTGCCATAGCCTTTTCTCCATGAAAAACTTGGACGCAAAGTTCTTGCTCTCGTAAGATATTCAGTGGTCAAATTTACGTATCCACCTTTCTTGCCAAGACTTACGCCATAGTTAAGATCTAACTTGTATGCGTTCCCATCAAAAGTACTGTCACCATCCGGATCAAGAACTCTTTGTGTTCCATTAATGTTGAAAAGTGCATCGCCATATTCTTCTTCAAAACCTTCACCAACGGCAGTGATATGCGATCCGTGAGTTAGTCCACCGCTGATACCATCGGTTTTATCTTTAAGAACGATATTGATCACACCAGCAATGGCATCAGATCCATATTGTGCCGAAGCACCATCTCTTAATACTTCGATTCTCTTAATGGCAGAAGCTGGAATAGCGTTTAGGTCTGTTCCTGAATTCCCTCTACCTCTTGTTCCGAAAACATTGACCAACGATGATTGATGTCTTCTTTTTCCATTGATCAATACAAGGGTTTGATCTGGTCCAAGACCTCTTAATGAGGCTGGGTCGATGTGATCAGCTCCATCAGAACCAGACTGTTTGGTTGCATTGAATGAAGGCGCAGCATATTGCATGATCTGATTGATTTCGACCTTACCGGTTTGATTCGCAAGGTCTGCGACATCGATCACATCAATGGCTACTGGTGAATCTGTAGCAGTTCTTCCATAGCTTCTTGATCCTACCACTTGGACCTCTCCTAGGATAACACCTTCTTCCATGAATACATTGATGTTTGATTCGCCCTCAACTTGAACCTCTTTGTTGATGTAGCCGGTGTAACTGAAGACAAGTGTGGCATTCGAATCTCTGAGATCAAGTGAATATGATCCATCAAGATCTGTGATGGTACCATTTGATGATCCTTTCTCCAGAACATTCACGCCTATCAATGGTGTGTTGTCTGAATCCATAACTTTTCCTGTCACTGTTTGACCATATGTAAAGCCGAACATGAAAAGAGAAAGAAATAGTAGAATTGGTTTTTTCATTTTCGAGTAGTTTGAGTTAATTAATTTCATTAGACGCGCCACAATGTAATGCTAAATCGTGAATATTTTTAGTCCTGTAACATTCTAGTAAGGAACATTTTCTTTAATTATTGAGGCTAAGTGGATTTAAAGTTTAGACTCAGTTTTTAATATAAGGCAATAGAAAAGAAACAACACGCTTTTCAGAATGAACTATGACGACGTATATTCCTGACGTTAATGATTCCAGTGAAATTTGATTTTCATCTGAAGTGACAGATTTATTAATGCCAGTTTTTCTTCCGTAAAGGTCAATGAGTTCAATTTTAGTAGGTGAAGAGATAGATATCTCGAGCTGCTGGTCAATGATTTTCCATTGAGGAATGTTGGTAGTAATATTTTGATCTTCAAAGCTGGTTGAGAAAATTTGGCAATCACTTTCCCAGGGCGCGAGTTCAATTGGTGGGCCAGGAGTGAGGTTGAAGTTTTGAATTTCACCATAATCGATGGGATACCTTTTTACTGCAAATGTTCGATTCATCATGGGCGTGCCACCTTGCAATACGGGAAAACCATTTAGATTGACCGGATTGATGTATTCCCAAACGATATCGTTTTGGTTATTGATTTCAAAAAAGTGCCCGTTGTCACCCTCGCATATTAACCAGTTGTTATTCGGTAATTGTTGGACTGAAGACATGACAAGTGAAAAAAAACCGTCTTCCTTGAAAATTAGATTTGCTTGATCCGGTCCGAATGATTCAGTTTGAATTAACGTATATTGGTAACCGTCAATCGGTGGAGAAATCAATTGAATGGCTGAATTTGAATTGTCATATTGGTTGTTGAATACGACGATATCGGTGCGCTCGTTTTCTTCATTAAATACCCATGTAGCACTGTGTTGTGTTTTGAAAATTTGGTCTTCGGGAGTGCCACGATGATAGGCAGCTGGATTTCCCCATCTGTAAAGAATTTGCCCACCTTTTCCTGAATTACCTCCGGTATCACCTTCTGCTTCTTGAGTGGTTGTGCTGTGGTCAATGATCCAAATTTCGCCAAAGCTTCGAGAACTTAACATGATTTGATCAAGTTCAGCATTATAATCAATGCTGTTGAGATGAATCCAGTCTGCTGGATTATTGAGTTCATCGCCTTTATAGTTGAAGTTGATTTTGCCTGGATTGGAAGAAATGTTGCCATAATTTAATTTAGCTGGATCATGATCTTGTATGAGATGATTTCTGAGCTTCCATTCCCAGACTATATTATAATTGTTGTTTGGTAATATTTGGTATTCCACCACTTTTTCAAGCCAGACTGTTTCATTATCAATGCGTCCGTTTTGAAATGCATCATCAGCCGACATTTTATCCCACATGATGGCCAGAAAATGTCCGTTGGGTAATGGTTCAATGTCGTGATGTGGTTGTTGATTTTCGTTGGAAGGATCAATGGTCCAAATAATATTTCCATCCCAATCAAATAGTTCAAACCCACCACCAAAAGGTGATTGTCCAAAATCATTGATTGTTGATTTCGTTCTGAGAAGGTTCCCATTTTCCAAAAGATAGACATTCAATCCTGGGCGAGCATCACTTGACCATTGATTGATGATAAAACCACAATTGTCAATTAAGTAAGTTTCTGTGTTATTGCTAAATAGGGTGTATCCATTATAAGAGTCTGGAGTGTTTGTGAATAGGCCAACGGTTTGTTCTTGTGCGTTGAT
This sequence comes from Saprospiraceae bacterium, assembly GCA_020629535.1. GTDB lineage: Bacteria > Bacteroidota > Bacteroidia > Chitinophagales > Saprospiraceae > JAHDBF01. The sequence continues at coordinate 15,752 of JAHDDD010000003.1, read as the reverse complement.
GGTGTTCAATAAACAAACAAAAAAGAGCAACGAAGAATATTGGAATCTCATTTTGACTTATTCTACTCCAAATATAGTTTTGATTTCTTCTTTTCTAAGAAACCTTATGTACAAGAGTACAACAATCATTACCATGATACTATTCAGCAGTTCTATGATGGAGTCTGGAAAATGTAAATATGGAATTCGAGAAAGGAGGGATGCCAATCCGATAAATATGGATATGATGGAAAAGATAAGCATGAGTAAATAGCCGATCTTTGATTTGAACCAAAATAATCCACCTGTGATTATGGGTGCAACTATTGTGGCAATAACCATGTAATCTGTTGGTTGGAAATAATGAAAATAAGATGCACTTTGATAGAAAAGTAAATGACCAAATTGTGAGTACAACGCAAAAAGTCCGCTTACGATTAGTAAGATCGCCAGCGTTTTCATTTTACTAATTTCAGTTTGGCTTTTTTCTGGAAATAGAAGTTCTTCAGTCTTTTGTGCTTTTTTGTCAATGCTAGATTTGAATTTTTGTTGATTCTCTGTCGGTAATATTTTTCGATTATCAATTAAATCCAAAGAGGAATTTATTTCATTGATTTCAACTTCAGATAAGTTTCTTCTGCTCAATTCATTTTTCGCAGCATCAATTGCTTCAGGATTATAGTCTTTCCAATTTCGTAGGATTGAGACTATTTTTTGACTGTCAAGATTTTTATAATGTTGCTCAAAATTCATTGGAGAACAAATCGATTAAATAATTTTTCGGCCGTGAAATTGACGGGCTCCAATTTGTTCTTGAAGGTAATGAACATTCGATGGAGTAACTTTACCAGCGACAATTAATTCTAATTCCGGTCCACATATTTTATGCATTTCTTTCAGCACTTCAATACCTTCCATCGCTGTTGGTGCCAAACCTGAGCTTAAAATACTTTTCACATTTTTACATTTCTTCAAAGTTTCAATCGCCACCTTCACATCTGAAACCAAATCAATAGCTTTATGGAAGGTAATGGGAAAAGGACCGGAGGCTTCGCTGATAATCTTTAGCGTTTCAATATCGATTTCGTTTTGAGGAGTTAATGCACCAAATACAATTCCATCGATTGGGTGTTTTTTTAATTCTTTTAGTTGATCCAATAATATTTTGATGTCATCAGAATTGTAGATGAAATTTCCTGCTCGGTGTCTGAGCATTGCTCTGCACGGAATGGTGCATTGATCGAGAATTTCCTTAAGTACCTTTAAATCCGGAGTCAATCCATCTTCGCTTAACGCAGAACACACCTCCAAACGGTTGGCTCCATGCGTTTGAGCGTAAATCGCTTCATCGGGTGTTTCTACACATGCTTCGAGAATCATTCGTCAAAGATATGCAATCTCATTTCCACCCGACCATCAATAGGATTTGGCAGAAAGCCTCTTAGGTCTACGCGAAATTCGATATCAACAAAATCTTTACAAAAGAAATCTGCTACATTTTCGATGCTTGGTATCAACTGTATTTCAGTCTTCGAACCAAAAGGAATAAACTCAAGGTAGAAAAGTTCTCTTTTGACTGTTGGGTTATTGGCATCTAGTGCATGAATGGTCATTCTATCAATGAAGTCGAGGTCAAGATTGCTAAACCGTGTCATGAAAGTTGCCGTAACTCCATTCACTCTAACGAGATCATCTTCTGTGTATTGACCATTTTCCAAAAACCCACTGATGAAGGTGGGCACATTTTCAACCAAGAAAAAATGAGATTCAATCGTATTTAAACCGGCAGGAATTTCTATATCAAAAAAGGTATCGAGTTCATGAATCTCTGAGTTGTCGGAATTACATCCCGGAAGCAGGAGTATACTGAGTACTAAAGCGTAGATGATATTTTTGGTAAATGGTCGTACTAACATTAATGTAATAAATGTAATAAGCAAACGTCATGAACAAAAATAAAGTTGTGTTGCATTATGAAAGATAGTACGAAGCGACTTCATTTATTTAGAAAATTAGTTGGGAGTAGAATCAACTTTATAAGATTGTTACACAGAGGTTCACAGAGAATTCACAGAGTGGCACAGAGGGTCTAAGACTATTGCCAGATATTTTAACCATATAAGTCATATAAGTTCTAATTCTAATATGTCTCATGTGCTTAATCATATTCAGGAAACTAGTTTCAGAAATACAGCTTACTTTAAGATCCTTAATGTTATTTTTACCAAAACAATATCTGCACCATTTCCATTAATTAAGGGTGATTAAAATCGAAGCGATGAAAAATATTTTTACTTCTTTATTTTTACTTTTTTCAATTACTCTCATGGCGCAATCAAAGACTACCTTAATTTATGTAGGTGATCCAATGTGTTCCTGGTGCTATGGTTTTGCACCAGAACTGACAGATCTTATGAATGAACTTGAAGACAAAGTTGAGTTCGAGTTGGTACTTGGTGGACTGAGACCGTACAATACTGAAACCATGACTGACCTTAAAGATTTCCTAACCCACCATTGGGAAGATGTGAACAAAGCAAGCGGACAGGAGTTTAGCTACGAGATTTTAAATAAAGCAGATATTACCTATGACACAGAACCTCCAAGCAGGGCCACTGTCGTTGTCAGAAATATGAATCCTGACTTAGAGATTGCTTTCTTTAAGAAAATTCAGACCGCTTTTTATAAGGAAAACAAGAACATGCATCTTCCAGAAAGCTACAAATCCACTTGTGAGGAATTGGGAATCGATTTTGATGAATTCAAATCAAAATTTGAGTCTGAAAGAATGAAATTGGCAGTCAAAGATGATTTCTTAAAAGCGGGTGAAATGGGTGTCCGAGGATTTCCTTCATTGGTTTTGCAAAAAGATGGTCAATACATTTTGATTGCCAATGGGTTTGCTAAAAGCGAGGATCTTTTGAAAAGATTGGAAGGAAGAATTTGAAATATTTTTTAAAAAATAAAAGTGGTGAATAATTGTTTGATTATTCACCACTCACTTCAAATTAGCAGTATTGAGGAAGAGAGTCTCGTGTAAAAAGTCACAAGCCCACTAGCTCACTCTCACACTAGCTCATCAGCTCACTCACTATTCACTATTCACAACTCATAATAGCTTACCTAGGTATAATATTCACACCAATATTAATAGGCGTTAATTCTGTTGGCTCAGAGGCTTTGAACAATCTGTCCACGCCATACTGTACATAGAAGTTAAGTGGACCGAAACCAACTCTGCCTTCAATCATGCCAAGGCTTTTGTTGAGGTTAAAACCATCTTTGGTTTTTATTTTCTCAACATCTCCACCTTTGATCTTATGGTTTGAAAACAACAGTAGGTTGTGAACATAACCAAAAGCAAGATTAAATGATCTTGATTCACGTTGTGGCTTTGTGTTTATTTCAAACAGTAACGGTAAGGCGATATATGCTGCATACAGTCTGTTCTTGTCGTATTGCTCATCGCGATATTCAATGGCATCTCTGAAAGTAGCTTGATCTTCATTTAATCTGAAGTCATTTTCGAAGCTATAGTGTGATAGATTAAATCTCACGCCAGTCGAGAGTCCCAGATATTGTGGCTTGTTGCGTTTGTGTAATCCTTGTTTGATGTTGATAGCGTGGATGCCTACATTGATTGATCTTCCCAATCTCTGATCAAGATAAGACCATTCGTCTGGCATGTTAAATCCTGAGTCATCTGCAAGATAAGAGCTGATGCCCAAATCGAGCATACCCATTCTCATGATACTCCTTCTGTGTTTTTTATCAGAGGCTGTTTCTACTTCCGTTTCAACTGAATCTGCTTCATCGTCTTCGCCAAAAGTGATTTTGACTCTTGGAGATTTTTTCTCTTCAGTTTGTTCTGTAGGTGTACTTTCAGAATTTGATTCCGGTGTTGACTGTGCAAATCCAAAGCTTGCAAAGATCAGGCAACATATTAATAATGATAATTTTTTCATTGTCAATAATTTTTAGTTTGTCAAATGTGATGGGATAAGTGTGTTGATCAATTTCTTATCGATAATTTTATTGTCATCATTGCTCAATGCAATGGCTTCTTTCAAATCTACTTCTTCGTATGAACGTGGTCGAAACAGTTCTTTCCAATTTTCATTTTCTTCTTCTATTTCCACCTTTGGAGTGGATACAATTCTCATCGTTAGACCGGAATCATATACTACATCCGTTGAGTGGTTGACGGCATTTGGTAAGTGTAATGCACCAATGCTTTCAAGTTCTGTTTCTTCATTTATGCTCGCGAAGATTTCTTCTGTTGTTTCATTCATTGCAATTTGAATTTCTTGAGCTTCTTTTACATCAGCTACTTCCGCTTCTGAATTTGCAATGTCATTTATTATGTCTTTTTCTGAAGTTGTTGTGTTCTCTTTTACTATGACTTTTGGTTTTGAACTTGCAATGCTTGTCCTCATACTTTCGTCAGCTTGGTTTGCATCTTTGGTGGAAATTTCATTGACTATTTCTGTTTGAGTTTCTTCCACCAAAACTTCTTCCTCTTCTTTTATAGCAGGTTGTTCTGCAAAGAATGTTTCTGGCTGACTTTCTATAGTAGGTGTTTCCTTGCTAGCTGGTTCATTACTATCAGCAGTTATCAGAAGCAAGGCACCTGCAACAAGCAATGCGGCAATCAGAAACAAAGGCCAAAATCTAAAAGCATTTGATTCCGGCTTCAGCAATGCTTCTTTATTTTCGTAAGTGACCGAGGTATCTTCGATCATGACAGGTGCATCAAGAAAAGCAGAAATTTCTTTTTTCACTTCTGGATGCTTTTGAAGGAATTGTTGAAAGGCTTCCTTCGTTGGTCCGTCCAATTGATCTTCGATATAATCGATGACAAAGTGTTCGTAATTTAGTTTGTTAATTTTCATTATAAGACTCATTATAAGAGCTATCAATTTTTGAAACTATGGCTTGCATTTTTCTTCTTGCTCTGAAAAGGTTAACCTTAACCTGATTCAAATTAATTTCCAGTATCTCTGCTATCTCCTCATATGAAAATCCATCCCAATCTCTAAGCAAAATGATCTTTCTGTGTTTTTCTTCCAATCGTTCGAATGCCATGTCAATCAATTCTCTTTGTTCGTTGTAGACTTTTCCGTCTACCGTCTTTTCAGGTAGTTCTTCTACCATCTGTATTCTCTTCATCTTGCGTTTTCCATCGACCATCTTGTTGAACAAGACTCTAAACAGATATGGTTTCGCAAATGAAGTTTCCACTTTTTCAATGTTCATCCAAAGGGCCACAAAGCTCTCTTGTACAAGGTCCTTTGCAGTCTCCCTGTCCCCTGTCAATTTGATCGCGTATCTGTATAGACGATCTGACAGTTCATTCACAATGCTATTGTACTCCGCCGTTTTCACCTTATTGGTTTGCGTTTGTTATGGCTATTACGATCATGCGTCTGTTTAGTTACAATGATTTAAAATAATTTTTTCATTTTTTCTTTTAAATAATAAAGTTCTGAAGTTATTAATCTTCATTTTTTGTCTTCCCATATGGTTGTTATTGAAATTATTTCTTATCAATTTGATGATCTATATTGTTGATATTCAATTAGTTATGATACCAATTTTAAGCACAATCTTAACTGCCAAATCTTGAGTTAAACATGAGTAAGTTAATTTTCAAACTAAAATTATATTTTGCACTCCATGCGAATTGACCTGAAATACAGCATCATTTGTCTAATATTCATCTTTTCCAATGGATGTAAAGAAGCTGAGCCTATATTACCAGAGGCTGATTTTTTCTTTTTGGTGGATGGTCAAAAAGTGAGCTTCTTCGATCGTTCCGTCAATGCAAATACGATTTTCTGGGAATTTGGAGATGGGAATACATCCACAGAAAATTCACCAGTATATACTTATCAGAGTTTTGGGAGCTTTCAGGTTATTCTTAATGTTGAAAATCGGGACGGTGTTGGTTCCCTTACCCGAACGATCAATGTTGCCGAACCTGAAGTGGCCAATTTCGTTATGAATAAAAATTGGCTTCCGGTCCGCGAAAATGCTGTGGCCTATCATTATGGACCCGATGATGAGAGTTGGAACTATAATCCTGAAGTAGCCGCTCCATGGTATTGTGTTGGAGATCTGATTGATTTTAATGGAAACTTTCAGTGCGATTATTCATTATCAAGAAGAGCATCGATGGCCAATGACATCTATAACTTTGGCCCTTCTAATCAATACACCATTGACTGGAATGGAGACTTTTGGGGTGAATATGGTATTTGGCTTGGAACGGATTTCAATGAACAAAACATCAACATTGAAAATGGAAGCTTACCCAAAACAGCAAATGATATCGATGTCAGTAGTTTTATCAATACAAGTCAACAATACAACATTGATGAAATCGCAAAAACATTGACCGTATACGGAGAAGGTGCACATATTATTAATCCGAGATTGCAGAATTCAGAATCTTCACTTTTTCCTGGCCATGAAATTGAGTATGAGATTTTTCATACAGCAGAAGGCGATATTGCGGATACATTGATATTGAAACACAATTGCTTTGACAATGAGTTTGATGTAGCAGGAAGTAGTTACTTCACCTTGGCTTCCTACAAAATGTCAATTCCTGCCCTGAGAGATACAAACGGAGCATTCGTCCCAAGAGATTTGGAAGACGAAGTTTCTTCAAAAGATTTCTTTGAAGTATTTGATATGGAAGGAAATGTTGGGCCAGCCGTTGACGAAGTAAGTTACTTTACACCGGTAGAATACGGAGTTGAAATTGAAGGTGAACTTTGTGCAAAATATACCAGAACAGATGTCCAAAATGGATTTACTGATTATAAAATATGGTCACGTGATGCAGATATACGTTTTGATGTAGATGGAGAATATCAGTGCGCGATTGCTCAAATAGATGTCTATGTTCCAAGCAGCAATGACTTTTCAGGTAACTTGATCAATGCATTGGGCATTGCATTGGGTGATGAAAGCGAAGATGATGATACTACAGAAGGTGGACCAGGAATGTGGTGTTGCTGGGCATTCATTGAAAAGCTTGATATGCCACTAGATGAATGGGTCACCCTTAGTTTTGATTTTCGTGACCTGTTAATAGACGGATCGGCACCCAATGGGATTCGTGATGATATAGATGTCATAGTAATCCGCCCCGGAGGAACAGGACATGATGAATCCGGTGTATTTTATCTAAAAGATTTCAAATTTGTTTCAGAATAAGATGAGTAAGAAAATAAACTTCATTCACGATTTACAGTTGATAGTAGCTGCGGGCTTGAAAGGCATCGGCACGATTTCAGAAGAAGAATTGAAAGCAAAACCCAATCCTTCAAAATGGTCAAAAATTGAGATTTTAGGACATCTTGTTGATTCTGCATACAATAATCACCAACGTTTTTTACGAGGACAATCACAGGACAATCTTGTTTTCAATGGATACAATCAGGACGAGTGGGTGAAGATCAACAATTATCAAAACAGGGATAAGTCATTATTGCTCTCATTTTGGGTAAGTGTGAATGTGCATCTTGTGAATTCTCTTCAAGATTTTGACGAAAAATTATTTGAGAAAAAGCATCAGAATCACAACTTCCATGAAATTTGCATGAACACAATTGATCAAGCCAGCTTGGCATCTCTTGATTATCTTCTTTGGGATTATAATTTCCACATGGAGCATCATTTATCACAGATTATAGACGGTTATACGCGATTGTTAGAACCATATGATGCCAAATTGGCAAAAAATAACTAGGTGGCACGAAATTTGATATTACGATTATTTGTAATATTTAATTAACCTACAATCTGTTAGTTAGCCCCAAAAATTCACTAAAAGGTTGTTTTAACACTCAATACCATGAAGGCTTTACAAGTAAATGCTTTGATCTGTGGGCTGTCGCTACTATCATTTCTCTCAAATGCCCAGATGAATTTCGATTTCGACAAAGCATGCATCAACTGTGATAGTCCAACTCCATCTTCCGTTCTTGATATTCAATCCACCGACAAAGGATTACTCATTCCGAGAATGACATCTTCACAAAGAGTAAATATTTCAGCCCCAGCTGATGGGTTGATGGTTTACGATCATGAGACAGGTACTTTTTGGTATCATGATGCAGGTGTCGGATGGACAGAAATAGCATCAAGTACCAGAACAACTGACATAACAGACGCAGACGGAGATACCAAAATTCAAACCGAAGCTGCATCTGATGAAGATATGATTCGTTTTGATCTCTGTGGTATGGAAAGATGGGTCATGAAACACGCAACCCTAGAACCAAGAAATTCCGGACAATCGATTTTCATTGGTCAAGGTGCTGGAGCCAATGACGATCTTACCAATAATCACAATGTGGCAATTGGTTTCTATTCGATGACGAATAATTATACTGGTTACCAGAATACATCCGTAGGTGTTGAATCAATGTACAACAACGATCTTGGGAGTAAAAATGTCGTATCAGGATTTCAATCCATGTATAATAATACAGCAGGAAACGACAATGTAGCTATGGGTTTCAGAGCAATGTATCACAACAATATAGGAAGCTCAAATACCGCTATCGGTCACTCAGCCATGTATGCAAACACAGAAGGTTACAACAACTGTGCTGTGGGCAAAGATGCGATGAGAGTGAACACAACGGGTATTCAAAATGCTGCTGTTGGATTCAATTCGTTATACACCAACTCGACAGGTTCAAACAATGCTGCTATAGGACATGTAGCCATGTATGACAATACAACCGGTTACTGGAATGCTGCTTGCGGGGGTCATTCATTGTACAACAATACGACAGGTTTTGGCAATGTAGCAGTTGGATATCAAGCGCTGTACAACAATACTACAGGTAACAAAAGAACTGCTATAGGTTATACCGCCAACAGCATGGGATCAAATTATGATAACAACACCGCGATCGGATATGGAGCAACTTGTACAGCTTCTAATCAAGTGCGCATTGGAAATGCAAGTGTCAATTCAATAGGTGGACAAGTAGGTTGGACAACTCTAAGTGATGGTCGATTCAAAAAAGACATAACTGAAAATGTAAAAGGACTTGATTTCTTGTTGGAATTAAGACCCGTCAATTACAGAATCGACCAAGATGCCTACAATCAGTTTTTGATGGAAGCTTATGGTTATCAACCTGAAGGTGAAACATTCAGTAATGATGAGATCAGAACCGGATTTCTTGCGCAAGAAGTTGAAGCTGCAGCCATATCAACAGGTTTCGAATTTTCCGGTCTGGATACACCAGCAAGTGATGGTGATTACTATGGTTTACGCTATGCCGAATTTACTGTTCCATTGATTAAGGCAGCGCAGGAATTGAACACTGCAGATCAATTGATCATCAATGAGCAAGAATCATTGAAAAATGAGTTGGATGCAACAAAAGCATTGATCGTCAATATGGAAGATACCATCGAGAAATTGACCAATGATTTGAAGACATTGCATGCTCAAATGGAAATCATGAGTAATAAATAGATTCTAAAAAATATATCTTCTTTATACATTTTATATCAGACCCATGATTGTTGAATCATGGGTCTGTTTTTTCTCTTACCGAATTTTATTTCGAACAAGTGATTTATTCTTGTTTAAATTTGCTGGCCTGCAGGTTATATATTATCATAAAGAATCATCTGAAAAACCGTTAAAAAATACTTAGTGTACCTTGTACACGAAATCGTTTTCAGTTTTTATCTTCGCCAAGCCCCCATTTCATATTGTTTTTACAATTTTCCTTCATTTCATGGAGGAAATTGTTATTAACTTTCAAAATGAATAATCAGAACCAAAGGGGCTCGATTTTTAAATACAATAATTGAAATTAACCTGATATGAAAAAACTAATATGGATGTTCTTTGCATTGCCATTTTTTATCAATGCACAGGATGTAACAATCTACGATTTTGAAACTCCAGAAACCTCTGGAGATTTCCAACATTTCGGAAGTACATTAGAAGAAGCAATAGCTCCAATTATTGCCAATCCTGATGCAAGTGGCGCCAATGCCAGTGGTATGGTGATGGAATTTGTTAAGCCAGCTGGATCAGAAGTTTGGGCTGGAGCTTTCGCAAATCCTGGTCCAAATGTGAACCTAATGGGTGCATCTCAAATATGCATTGATGTGTGGTATCCTGAAGCCGGAAACCTAGCTTTGAAATTAGAGAATAGTCCATCTGGAGGTGCCGACTGGATTCTGACATCAGATATTTCTGATACAAATCAATGGACAAATATCTGCTATGATCTGACAGCAGCATCGATTGAAGACCCTATGTTGCCTGCAGTAGGAAATGAGTACAACGGTCTGGTATTGTTTGCTGACTTTGGAGCATCACTTGACGCAGACAGAACATATTACATTGACAATATCGTTGTAGTTTATGGTGGCTCAACTGAGGCTACTGCAAACTACACCATTGACATGAGTGAATACGAAGGAGATATTGATACGGTTTTCCTTTCAGGTTCATTCAACAATTGGTCTCTTGATACTCCGATGACCGACCAAGGAGATGGAACATGGACTGTAGATGTAATTGGTAATACAGGACCAGTTGAATATCTGTACTATGTCAAAGTTTCTGATACATGGGAGCAATTTGGAATCACCGACAATTGCGTCAAAATCTCTTATGGTGCTGATGGTGAACCAGAATTTATAAACAGACAAGGAGTGTTGCTTGACGGAGCAAGCGTGACTGATTGTTGGGAATCATGTTTCGCATGCGGAGATGCTGTGAATATTACATTCAATCTTGGTTTTGCAGATAACCTCATGGTGGCAGATTCTGTATACCTCGCAGGTGGTGGCAATTTTGAAAATCCAGGAGGAAGATTCAGAATGACTGATCCTGATGGAGATGGAATCTATAGTATTACCATTGAAAGAGAAAGAGGTTTTACTAGCTTCTACACCTTTGCAAATGGTCCTTGTCCAGATTTTTCATGTAAAGAAAATATTGGAGGACAAGATTGCGCTGATCCTGATAACTTTAACGACAGATTTCTTGATGCCGTAATGGATGATACAGTCATCTCAACTTGTTTTGGCGAGTGTCGTGAGGATACAGACTGTAGTGTTGCAGAGATTACAAATATTACTTTCCAGGTTGACATGAGCAATGAGACTGTTGACGCAGAAGGTGTATTTTTTGCAGGAACAATTACAGGATGGCAAGCAGAGCCTATGACTGATCTTGGAGATAACATATGGTCAATCAGTTACCAACTTGGCAATGGTCCTGTTGAATATAAATTCCTAAACGGTACAGGCGGATGGGAAGAATTCTCTGAAGATGAACCTTGTACAATGGTGTTTGATGATGGTGGGAATGTTTTCATCAATAGATTTATCGACATTGATGGTTCGGCGACAGATATATTAGAATTTTACTGCTTTAATCAATGCTCGTCTGTATGTGTGAGTTCGAATCAGAACCTAACCAACAATCCTGCATTGTTTGAAATTAAGCCAAACGTCATCATTTCAGAATTGAATATTACCATCAAAGATCAACTTGAAAGTTTAGAGATTTTCTCAACTGACGGAAGAAGAATAAAACAACTTACACAAATCAATAGCGGAACACATGGTTTCGATTTTTCTGATTTGGAATCAGGTATGTACTACGTAAAAGGGATTGCAGGGAATGAATTCAAATTAGTAAAAATAGTAAAACAGTAACGTGAAGAAGTTAGCACTCTTATTTATAATCGGATGTTTCTGTATGGTCGGCTATGGTCAGACCATAACAGGATCTATCATAGATTCGGATGACCTGCCCATGATCGGTGTGACCATCATGGAAAAAGGAACGAACAACGGAACCATCTCTGATATCAATGGAAATTTTGAATTAGAGGGAACCACTGAAAATCCGGTCCTTGTCCTGTCATTTGTAGGATATCAGACCATGGAAATTCCATATGAAGGTGGAGCGATAGATGTTATGATGAACATTGACGCTGCTGAGCTCGATGAAGTCATCGTGATCGGATATGGAACGCAGAAGAAAAAAGTTGTAACAGGAGCCATTTCAAAAGTCGACGGTGAACGACTGGAAGATTTGCAGATTGATAGAATTGAAAATGCTATGCAGGGAAGGACTTCTGGTGTGAGAGTAACCTCAGGTTCAGGTCAACCGGGTGACGGAGCAGATTTGATGATTAGAGGTACCACCGGTCTTGCCGGAAATGGTGGAGGGGTACTTTATGTTGTCGATGGAGCCATTGTCGGAGGAGGAATTGATTTTCTAAATCCAGCAGACATTCTTTCGATTGAGGTTTTAAAAGACGCTGCTTCAAGTGCCATCTACGGAACAAGAGGTTCTAATGGAGTGGTTTTAATTACAACAAAATCTGGAAAAGCAGGTGAGACGCAAGTTAGCTACTCTGGGTTTTATGGTGTAGCCAATTTGGCCAAGAAAGTACCAGTGTTGAATGCAACAGAATACGCTACTTTATTGAATGAGTCATATGCTGCAGCAGGCCTACCTGTGCTTTTCGATGATCCACTTTCAATGGGTGTCGGAACAGATTGGCAAGATGCGGTTGTGAGAAAGGATGCACCCCAGTACAGTCACAATATTGAAATCACAGCAGGAAACGATCGTTCAAAAATCTTTGGTTCTTTCGGACTTTACAATGAACAAGGCATCATATCCGATGATAATTCAAATTATAGAAGAATCAATTTAAGACTGAACACGGATACCAAACTAACGGACTGGATATCCGTTTCCACAAAAGCAGCATATGTAAGAACCAATTCTCAAGGAGTTTCTACAAACTCAGAATGGGGTTCACCACTAGGTAGAGCTTTGAATCTGGATCCGATTACACCAATTTACGAAACAGATCCCGATCAACTTGCAACTCCAATTTATGTAAACAATCCAGTTGTGACCGATGAAAATGGAGTATTTGGAATATCATCATTCGTTACTTCAGAAATTCTTAACCCTGTTGCTGCCTTAAGTGTAGGCGATGGATATGGGTGGAGTGATAAAATTGTTGCCAATGGTCAGCTGGTAGTTGAGCCTGTGAAAAATCTAAAGTTCAGATCTAGCATTGGAGCCGATTTTGCCATCTGGGGTGGAGAAGGACTAACGCCAGTGCATTATCTCAATGCTACCAATCAAGTCTTTGTAAACAGTTACAACAAAAACCTAAACAGAGGATTGACCTGGATTTGGGATAACACAGTCAGCTATGATTTGAATCTCAATGATCATAATTTTGAATTTATGGTCGGTACTTCTGCAACAAGAAACAATGGACAATCGCAAGGAGGAACCATAAGAGATGTACCTTTTGAAACACTCGATGATGCTACGCTCGGTGTTGCGACCATTCCAGAAAACCAATCTTTTGGAGGAGGTGACTGGGATAGTAGAGTAAGTTCATTGGTATCAAGAGTCACATACAATTTCAAAGAGAGATACCTTTTTAATTTTATCATGAGAAGAGATGGTTCGACCAAGTTTGGATCGAACTTCAAATATGGATATTTCCCAGGTGTTTCATTTGGATGGAATCTGTCTGATGAACCATTCTTCAATGTAAACGCAATCAATTATTTCAAATTAAGAGCTTCTTGGGGATTGACCGGAAATGATGCCATTGGAGATTTCTTATATACACCACAGGTAAACTTTGGTGCAAACTACAGTTTTGGGTTGGAAGACAATCTGTTCATTGGAGCAGCACCATTCGGACTCAGCAATCCTGACCTCAGATGGGAAGAAACAGCGCAATTTAATATTGGTTTTGATGCAGTCTTTTTAAGAAATTTCAAAACAACAGTCGATGTGTATCAAAAGGATGTAAGGAATCTTTTAGGAACACAGGAAATTCCTGGCTTCGTAGGATTCGGTTCGCCGACTGCCAATATTTCTTCTCTTTACAATCAAGGAATTGAAGTTGAATTGTCTTATGAAAATTCAATCAATGAATTTGATTTCGTCATATCAGGAAATGTAAGTTATACAAGAAACGAAGTTGAAAAAATAACCAACGATGTTGATTTCTTTCCGGTAGACAGATATGGTCCTTCTGGTTTAGAAATAACAAGAACAGAAGTTGGAGAACCTATCAGATCATTTTACGGTTATCAAACAGCTGGAATCTTCCAAAATCAATCAGAAGTTGACGCATACACCAATGCTGAAGGAGAACTAATTCAACCAGACGCAGCTCCTGGTGACATCAAATTTCTTGATTTAAACAATGATGGAATATTGAATGAAGAAGACAGAACCTACCTTGGTTTGAGTTTCCCACCATGGACCTTCGGAGGCACGTTGGATTTGTTTTATAAAAATTTCAACCTCACAGTCTTTGGTTATGGTGTTGCAGGTAACAAAGTTTTCAAAGCATTTAGAAGATTTGATCTTATCAATGCAAACTTTGTTGGCGATGCATTGAATAGATGGACCGGAGAAGGAACAACCAATGAATATCCAAGATTGGTTGCGAATGATCCAAACAGAAATTTCTCAAGAAGTTCAGACTTCTTTCTTGAAGATGGAAATTTCTTTAGAATCAAAAATATACAGCTTTCGTATACACTACCCGAAACATGGACGAGTAAAGCACGAATTGGAATGGCCAAAGTGTATGTTGGAGTAAACAATGCTTTTTTGTTTACAAAATACTCTGGCTACGATCCGGAGATTCCAATCAGTATCGACAGAGTTATTTATCCTCAGCCAAGGACCTTGGTCATTGGTGGAAACATCACATTTAAATAATTGAAAATGAAGAACATTAAAACATATATACTGCTGTTCGGAATTTTATGCTTGACCAATGCTTGTTCTGACGATTTCATAGACATCAGCCCAAAGGGCAATATTGCAGTAGAAGATAATTTCTATCAGACAGAGGAAGAATTTTTTCAAGCGCTTGTTTCGGCTTACGATCCACTTGCTTGGGAAGGCACAGGTGGCTGGACCATGTCACTTGGTTTATTGAATACTGCATCTGACGATTGTTATGCTGGAGGTAGTGACGCATCCGACCAACCGTCATGGGTAGCATATGATAATTTTACGTTGAACCCTGAACTTGGACCTCAAGGCGGTCTCTGGGGTAAGTATTATGGTGGCATTGCAAGAGCAAATCTTCTTTTAGAAAAATTGGGCGAAACTGATGTATTGCCTGCAGCATTGAATAGCAGGTACAGAGCAGAAGCACATTTCCTTAGAGCTCATTACTACTTTGATCTCGTTCGATTTTTCGGAAATGTCATTCTGACCACAGATAGAATTTCCCCAGACCAAATTTTTGATTTAACACAGACTTCAACGGCAGCTGTATACGAGCAAATCATTGCAGACCTTAAAGAAGCATACAATAATCCCGATCTGCCAAACTCATTGACTCCGGATGAATTTGGTAGAGCCTACAAACCTGCAGTGACTGCATTGTTGGGAAAGGTACTTTTGTATGCAGGTAGTGATGCACAATTAGCCGAATCGGTACAATTCCTCGAAGAGGTAATCAACTCAGGACAATTCGATCTTGAAGCTGACTTCAGCAGAATTTTCGCCAGTGATAATGAATGGGGAATAGAATCCATTTGGGAAATCCAACACTCTGATCAAGCAAGAGCTGGATGGGATAGATTTGCCAACGGTTCAGAAGGAAACTATAGTACTCAATTCTTTGGAATGAGAGATTATGTTGGTCCAACATTCGCAACCGGATGGAGCTTTTGTCCTGTTTCAGAAGAATTGG